>NZ_JABUMU010000020.1:0-200036 GCF_013336625.1 Myxococcus sp. CA033
CAGTCCACCCGTTTCACCCGGAGAATATCCATGCAGATCAAGACCAAGGTTCGTGGCGGTCCCCGTGGTTGCGGTGGTGGCGGTACGATCCCCGGGTTGGCCGACGTGCTGGCGTAGTCGTTCAGTCCACCCGTTTCACCCGGAGAATATCCATGCAGATCAAGACCAAGGTTCGTGGCGGTCCCCGTGGTTGCGGTGGTGGCGGTACGATCCCCGGCCCCGTGCTCAGCA
The DNA here is from genome assembly GCF_013336625.1 of Myxococcus sp. CA033. Taxonomy (NCBI): domain Bacteria; kingdom Pseudomonadati; phylum Myxococcota; class Myxococcia; order Myxococcales; family Myxococcaceae; genus Myxococcus; species Myxococcus sp. CA033. The sequence continues at coordinate 232 of NZ_JABUMU010000020.1, forward strand.
CGGACGTGCTGGCGTAGTTCCTGGCGTCGACTGGCTTTGCCGGTTGACCTCGGCGGTATCTGTTCCTTCAACTCAGTCTTCACCAGGAGTTCATCATGCAGATCAAGACCAAGGTTCGTGGCGGTCCCCGTGGCTGTGGCGGTTCTCTTCCCTTCCCCACGCCTGTGTTGACCACGACGGACGTGCTGACGCAGGTTCCGTAGTTTTTCGTCGGGCGCCTCGGTGCCCGTATAAGACGTAAGTCGCCAGCGGGTGGTGGACCACCCGCTGGCGACTGTCATTGCGGGCAAAGACAGCCTCCCGGGCGCCACCTCTCCGGAGTGAACTCGCGCTAGGCTGGAGGGATGTCACTCCATGTCCAGAGCTATGCCTGGCAGGCCGCGATTGTCGGCAACGCCCGTCTCGGAGGTCTGGAGCTCCGGGCGCTGATGCTCGAGGACCCGTACGCCGGGGTCTTCCGCGGGGCGCCGGACAAACCCTTCCGAGGTTTCCAGGTGGAGGGAGGCTTCGAGCCGTCCTTCTATGCCTGGTTGGACTCGATGAAGGCGCGGGGGCTCGTCGCCATCCGCTCGGTCGAGGCCCTGGACCCGGCCGACTGGGTCCTCACCACGCCTCCGCCTCCGCTCCCCAGGATGCCGGAGCTGGTGCTCGTGTTTCCGGACCGGGACGTCTGGTACCAGCACGTCTTCCCGTGGCCAGGGCCCGACGGCAAGGCGAAGAATCCCGACGAGTGCTTCAGGGAGGTTCCGGAGTCGCGCTCCTCGGCCGTCCCGTCCGTGGAGGACGCGGAGCGGGAGCTGCTCGCGGCCACCCGGGCCTATGTCGACTTCGTCGGGGCGCGGGCCCGGGCGGATGACACGACGGAGGTGTTCCATGCGGAGATGGGGCGCACGGCGCTGGCGCGACTCCTGGATACGGAAGCCCAGTTCCGCGAGCGGCTGGTGGCGCTGCGGGACGAGCGGCTGCGGGAGTACCGGCGCCGCGCCAAGGACTGGTACCCGGTGAAGCCGGTGACGAAGGCGATGCGCCCGCTCATCCTGGAGAACGCGGCGAAGAACCTCCAGCTCGACGACTACCTGCGCATCATGGAAGCAGCGGGGCTGTCCTGGCGGGCCGTCCGGCTGGCCTGCGCGGCCGAAAACCTGCATCCCCTCAACATGCGCCACGAGCGCACGTCCGAGGAGCAACTGCCGCCCTTCGTCAATGCGCCGGGCTATGTGGCCGTCGGCGAGCGGTTCGACCGGGCGGCGAGGGACGCGCGCAATGCCGCGGTGAACGCGCGGTAGCTTCCGGGCCGGGACGTCTCAGCGGGGCGTGTCCACCGAGGTGCCCGTGGGGGAGGGCGCGGAGCGGGAGAGGGCTTCGCGAAAGCGCCCCTCACGCTGGGCCACGCAGACCTGGAAGCCCTCCACGGTGCCGCAGGTGACGGCGTCACCCAGTCGCCGGAAGGACTCCAGCCGGGCCGGGTCGACGATGTAGAGCGTGTCCGGAGAGAGTCGCCCCGCCGAGACGTCGGCCAGGAGCGCCTCGCAGACCTCGGAGACGCGCGCCTCGCCCCCGTGGACCTCGAGCACGGGAGCGAGCGCTGGCTCCGCGCGCTTCCGCGGAAGCGCGGGCAGGGGGCTCACCACAGCATGATAGCGGACTCGCCCGCGCGCTCCTCGTAGTAGAGCCGCAGGCGGACCACGTACTCGCGTCCCCGGAACAGCTTCAGCTTGAGGGCCGCGTTGGTGCCCAGGCCGCTGTCGTCGTCACCGGCGAGGAAGCGCAGCCCCGTGCCGCTCTTCTCGAAGAGCACCATGACGGTGTCGGAGACGCCGAACGTGCGCAGCTCGTACGTGCGGGTCTCCTGGGGCGTGAAGGTGAAGTTGCGCTGCTGTCCGGGCTTGAGCTGCAGTCGCACGGACTGGAACGGCTGCAGCGCGGTGTAGTCCTGCTCGGTGAGGGGCGGGTACATCGTCCGGGCCCAGGCCTTGTCCTGGTCCGACAGCCCGCCCTTCGGGGTGAGGCCGTTGCGGAAGTACTCGATGGGCTCCTTGATGAGCCCGGGCTGGAAGGGGTACTCCATGACGGAGTCCGGGTCCCAGGTGGAGCCCTCCACCGAGCTCGCGACCAGCTTGCGGATGATGTTGTGGAACGTCGTCTCGCGGCTCCAGCTGTTGGGGGGCCGGGCCAGCGCGGCGTAGACGGCCTCCTCGTCCCAGATGATGCCCGCGTGGGGGTTCTGGTGCTCGTGCGGGAAGCCGAGCGTGTGGCCGATTTCGTGGATGGCCGTGTCGATTTCGCGCGGGTGCTCCGTGAGGTCCCAGCCGAAGTTCATCGTCCGCTCGTCCTGCCCCTGGGCGAGGATGTCCCTGCCCACGTAGGACCAGGCGCCGTCGTCGCGCATGAAGCCGATGCGCACCTCGGCCTCGTCGCGTGAGGCCACCTCCTGGAACTTCAGGCCGAGGCCCACCTGCGTCCACCGCTCGAAGGCCGCGCGCACGACGTCCTTCTCGGTGTCCGTGGTCGTCCATGGCACGAAGCGCGTGGTGCCGTTGGCCAGCCGCACCTCCTCGCCATCCGTGGCCTTGTCGAAGAAGTAGTAGTGGAGGACCGTGCCGTTGGCCCACTTCTGCTCGTTCATGCGGATGAGGCGAAGTCGGCGCGCGTTCAGGTCCGGAGGCAGTGGCCGCTCCGGGACTTGCGGCAGTGCGCAGTAGGCATAGCCGAGCGCCTTCGTGGTTTCGCTCGTCGTGGCGCGGCCTGTCTTTCCCGCCGTCCTCGCGCGAGGCGCCGCCTTGCGGCCCCGGCGAGTCGTGGGCTCGGGTGCCGCCGCGCGGGGTTTCGAGCGCCCCCTGCCTCGCGCCCCGCCCGCGTTCTGTTTGAGTTTGTCCGTCATGGTGACTCTCCCCTGGCGGTGGATGCTCCGCCCGTCAGAGAGAGTCCCGAGGTGTTTCGTGTGACGGCGCGAGGACTGGGAGGGACGCGGCCAGCGCTCGGCGCCGGCCTCGCCCGGGCAGGGAGAGACCAGCGACGTGAAGCGGCCCGGGAGGCGTGCTCCGGGGCAGTCTCTCAGCTCGCCTTGGCGAGCACCTCGTTGGAGACCTGCGGCGGAACGACATAGCCGGCGGCCATGAGAATCTCCGAGGCGGCCATCGCGACGCGGGCTTGCACGGCGCTGGCCTGGGGCTGCTTGCAGTACACGCCGATGCCCAACACGGGACCCAGCACGCTGAACTCCGCCACCTCGACGCTGGGCGCGGGTTTGGCCTGGACGTCCGGCACCAGCGCCACGCGCTCCTCGAGGGCCCGCATCAGTCCGCGGACGTCACCGCCGTGCATCATCGGAACCTTCACGACAAGCTTGCGGTGGGGGTGGTGGCTGTAGTTGACGATGTTGTCGCCGAAGAGCCGGTTGTTGCCGACGGAGATGCGCAGGTTGTCGGACGTGTCGATGGTGGTGGCGAACAGGCCAATCTCCTGCACCACGCCTGTCGCCCCCGCGGCGGAGATTTCGTCTCCCACGCGGAACGGACGCAGCACGAGCAGGAAGATGCCCGCCGCGAAGTTGGAGAGCAGGCCGGACCAGGCCGTGCCGATGGCGATGCCCGCGGCGGCCAGCAGCGCGGCGAACGACGTGGTCTCGAACCCCATCATCCCCAGGATGCCGAGCAGCAGCAGGATGGTGAGGGAGCCTGCGAACAGCGATTCGATGTACCGGATGAGCGTGGCGTCGAACTGACGCTTCTGCAGGGTGATGTTCAGCACTCGCCGGAAGGTGTTGATGACGGCGCGACCCACGAACCACAGCACCAGGGCCCCGACTGCCTTGAGCAGGAAGGGGAAGGCCTCTGCGAGTGCCAGGGTTTTCAACTGCTCGATAATGGCGTCCATGACGTTCCTGAAGCGGCGGAGAGTCCACGTCCGTGGCGCGCCAGCTTCGCGGGTGCGCATGTGCAGGGGACGGGCCAGCAGTGGGGCTGCCGGTAAGCCCCCGGATGCAAAGCACTTTCACGCCCGCGGAGGCAATCGCCCCTCGGTCTGAGCCGCCCATGGACGCGTCAGCCTCCCCCGTTGACGTGTCAGCGGGGGCCCTCCGTCAGGGGTGGGGCCCTCAAGAGGGCTTCGTGGCCGTGAGCAGCTTCTCCACCGCGAGCAGCACCGAAGCGGCGGTGGCGGGGTGCTTCACGAAGGCGGCGGGGCTGAGGTTCGACAGCCGGCCCATCAACGAGTCGGGCCCGCTCACGTTGACCAGGATGGTGCGTGAGCCCGGCCGGCCCGCGGTGCTGAGCACGTCGAGCGCGGAGCCGGTGTCCACGACGATGATGGGCGCGGGCCTGTCGCTGTCCGTCACGACGCGCAGTCCCTTCTGGTGGAACAGCTCGGTGACGAGCGTCATCAGCCGCGCGTCCGACAGGCGCACCAGGATGGGGACTCGCGTATCCAGCTCCACGGCGGTGGCCGCCTGGGGCGCGGGGCCCTTGCCCAGCTCCCGCACGTCCGTCTTCAGCAGGCCCATCACGTCCGTCTTCAGCACGCTGCGCACGCGCTGGAGCAGCGAGGCATCCTGCGTGAGGAAGGACTTCAGCCGGCGCTCGGCTTCGGGCGGCAATTGGGTGAAGGCCACGCCCATGCCGTCCTCGCGGGACCAGACCACCTGTCCCTCGGCGCGCAGGGTCTGGGAGGCGTCGGGCAGGGTGATGCGCAGCTCCAGCGTGCTGCCCACCGGCAGCGCGCGCGGGGTGCGGATGGCCAGCCCTCCGGTGCCGATGTTCTTGCTGTACGCGCGCACCACGTCGTCCTGCGTGGCGAACGTCAGCTCCAGTACCGCGTCCGCTCGCGCGGGGCGCGGGGGAAGGGGACTGCCCTCGGGTGGCAGCGCGCCCAGCTCCAGGAGCACGTCGCGCAAGAGCTCCAGTCGTTGCTCGTCGTCGGGGCCGAGCGGTCGGGTTCGTTGTCGCTCGAGCAGCGCCTTGTACTCCTCGAGCGCGTTGACGCGTGGACTTCCCATGGAGCCCCCCTGCCTGCCTGGACTTCCGTGCAGCCTGCCATGTCCCCGCGGAGGCGCGCGAGAGGTCCGCTTCCACCCTGTCGTGATGGATACACCCTGGTATAGCGGGCCGCATGGACGTTCCCTGTGCGCTCCCTCCCCGCCCGGGTCTGCTGTCGAGCCTGCTGCGCTGGAGCGCGGCCTGCGCGGCGATACCTCCGCTGCTGACGCCCGCGCTGTTGCTGGGCCCGGTGAGCCAGGGGGCGTCGGATGCACTCATGCGCGCCTGGTGCCTCTGGGCGCGGCGGGTCTTCGGCGTGGACGTGGAGGTGGTGGACCACAACGCGGGCCGGTACGACGCCGCCGCGTACGTCTTCCTGCAGTTGAATCAGACGAGCCTGAGCGAGACGTTCGTGACCCCCCCGGCGCTGCCGCGACCCGCGCTCATCTTCATGAACCTGGGGTTCGCGGTGCTGCCCTTCGCGGGGTGGGTGCCGCTGTCGCAGGGCTCCACGGTGGTGGTGCGGCAGTGGCATGCGCAGGCGCGGCGCGCGGTGGACCGGGCCACGGAGGCGCTGCGGCGGGGGGCCAGCTACTACATGTCCATCGAGGGACTGCGCAGCCCCGACGGCGCGCTGGGGCCCTACAAGAAGGGCGCGGCGGTGCTCGCGATTCGCTCCGGGGCGACCATCGTCCCCATGGTGTTCCACGGAGCGCGCGCGGTGCTTCCCGTCGGCGAATGGCGTGTGCGCCCGGGCCGGGTGCGCGTCGAATTGCTGCCCGCGATGGAGACGCGGGGCCTGCGTTACGAGGACCGGGATGTGCTCCTCCAACGGCTGCGTGAGCTCGCGGAGGCTCACGGGCTGGGGCGGCCGCAGGGGTGAAGTCCCACGTCGGGGCCGGCCCCGAGTAGGCTCGGCGTCATGTCCTACCAACGCAACCCGGTGAAGGCGCCCCGCGTGTCGGGGTTCGCGCTCAAGGCGTTCGTCAACACCCTGGAGAGTGGGGTCGGCGCTCCCGTGCTGGAGAAACTGGTGCGGGACAGTGGCATCACCCAGTGGCGCGAGCTGCCCGCGGGTGACGCACCTCCGCTCCAGTTCCCGCTGCCGCCCGGTGCGCCCGCGACGGAAGTCCAGTCCCCGCAGGAGCAGGCCGCGCGTGCCATCGCCGCGCAGGCCGTGACGCCGGAGCGCGAGACGGTGGGCTCGTACGCGCGCGCCTACCGGGAGGGGGGAGCGGACCCTGTCGCCGTGGCGCGGCGGTTGAACGAGGCCATCGACCGGCTGGAGCGGGGTGAGGCGCGAATGGGCTTGTTCATCGCGCGCAAGCCCGACGAGGTGCTCCGCGCCGCCGAGGCGTCCGCCGAGCGCCTGCGCGCTGGTCGTCCGCTGAGCGTGCTGGACGGTGTGCCCGTGGTGCTCAAGGACGAAGTGGACCTGGCGGGTTTCCCCACGACGTTGGGGACGCGGTTCCGCAATCAGGTGGCCTCGACGGACTCGACGGTGGCCGCGCGCCTGCGGGCCGCGGGCGCGCTCATCCTGGGCAAGGCCAACATGAATGAGATTGGCATCAACCCCATCGGGTTGAATCCGCACCACGGTGCCGCGCGCAACCCGTGGAACCGGGCGCACATCACCGGGGGCAGCTCCAGTGGCTCGGCCGCCGTCGTGGCCGCGGGCCTGTGTCCGCTGAGCATTGGCGCGGATGGCGGTGGCTCCATCCGGATTCCGGCGGCGCTGTGCGGCATCGTCGGGCTCAAGGCGACCTGGGGCCGCATCCCGGAGACGGGCGTGCCGCCGCTGTGCTGGAACGTGGGCCACGTCGGGCCCATGGGACTCACCGTCGACGACGTCGCCGCGATGTATTCGCTGCTGGCGGGGCCGGATGGCAAGGACCTGGTCTCGCAGACGCAGCCGCCGCATCACCTGTCTGGTTACGAGCGCACGGATTTGATGGGGGTGCGGCTGGGCATCTGCTGGCCCTACTTCGAGGATGCCTCGCCGGACGTGGTGGCGCGCTGCAAGGACGCGGTGCGCGCCCTCACCGACGCGGGCGCGACGGTGGTGGAGATTCCCGCGCCTGACTTGAACACGGTGCTGTGGACGCACAGCTGCATCATCCTGAGCGAGATGGCGGAGTCGATGCTTCCGCACTCGCGCGCCAATGCCGCGGACTTCGGGCTCGACTCCCGCACCAACCTGGCCATCGGCCGGCACTTCCGTGCCACCGACCTGATTCATGCGCTGCGCCACCGCCACCGGCTGACTCGCGACTTGTTGGCCGTCATGGCGGACGTGGACGTCATCGTCACTCCGTCGACGGCCACCACCGCGCCGCTCATTCCGGAAGCGACGTTGCCGGATGGCGAGTCGAACCTGCCCGTGGTGGATGCGCTGATGCGCTTCGTGCGCGAGGGCAACCTGACGGGCTTCCCCGCGCTGTCAGTCCCGGCCGGCTTCGACCGCGCGGGCCTGCCGGTGGGTGTCCAGCTCATGGGGCGCCCGTATGAGGAGCACCTGCTCCTGCGCCTGGGCCGAGTGGTGGAGCGAGCCACGGCGGCGCGGACTCCCGCCATCCACGTCACGGCCTTGCGCTGACCTGGCGCGCGGTGTGCGCGCGTGTCACGGCGCGGAGGGCTTCATGGGCCTGGCGCGCCGACTCTCCCGGGTGGACATCTCCAGGGTGCCGTCGGGTGTGACGATGACGTCGCCGCCCGCGCAGGAGATGAACAGCCGGCCGTCTTCCATCGTCCCGGCGACCTTGGGCGAGCCGGGCAGCACCCTCCAGGGCTCGGCGACGTAGGAGTCACCCTTGGGGACGATCCGGTACAGCATTCCGCGATGGCTGGAGAGGTGGGCCAGTCCCGTGACGGCGACGAGGGTTTCACCGATGCGGTGGATGGACCGCGTGTTCTCCTTCAACAGCACCGTGGTGGCGCGCTTCGCGCTCCGGTGGACCAGCTCGCCTCCCCATTCTCCTCGGTTGGTGCCCAGCAGGTGCCCGTTCGCGACGCGCAAGCCACAGCCCGGCTCCGCCTGGAAGTTCTGGACGCGCCAACCCTTCTCGGCCCGGGTGCGCACCTGCATGGGGTACTTCAGCGGCTTGAGGTCCTTCTCGGAGAGTTCGTCGCTCCCCGGGACGAAGGGCGGCTCGACCGGGTTGGGCGTGTCGTCGACCGAGAACCGGTAGTGGAGGAACTCCGAGGGAAAGTGCGGATCCTCGGTGTACGTGGCCTCGCCCCGGATGACCTTGATGGCCTGGAGCGCTCCCTTGCGCACGAAGGGATACCAGTGCTCCTTCGCGACGCGCTCCAGCGGCCCCACGGCTTTCTGGGCCTTGAACTTTCCGAGGGCCTCGACCGAGACGATGACCATCCGCCAGTCCTTCTCGTCGTTGAGCTGGGCGATGAGCAGGTCGGTTGCGTCCGTGTACTGGAGGTAGCCCATGGCATGGACCGCCGCGACGCGTACCTCCCAGTTCTCGTGGGTCAGCAGCTCGACGAGGGCACCGCCGGCTCCGCGCCCGTCCTGACGCAGCTTCGCGAGGTCTCGCAGCAACGGGATGGTGGGCTCGACGCGCAGCTGTTGGGCGAAGAGCGCCGCGGTCAGCTCGGGGCGGATGCTGATGAGCGCCAGGTCGATGTCCCGCTTCAACCGGGGCGTCTTCTCACGAAACTGCTCGAGCCTGTCGGCGGCGGGCTGGGCGAGAAAGCCGATGCATCCCAGCAGTCGTATCGCGTGGACCTGGTTCTTGGGATGAGTCTTCTCCTCCGCCATCACCGCGAGGAGCGGCTCGATGGCGGGGCTCGCCTTGTCCTTCATTTCACGCAGCAGCTCGCAGGCGACGTCGACGTACGCGGGTTTCCGAGGCTTGGGAGCGCGCAGTGACTCCGTGAGTGCGAGGGCCCCTTTGCCTCCCGCCGTTTCCAGGGCGCCGGTGATCTGATTGTGTCTCGAGGGGTATTCATCGAGGGCCTCCGTGAGGAATGCCAGGGCTCGAGGCGTTCCGATGTGGCCGATGGCCCGCTCGACCCACGGCGTGCCCTGACGCTGCGCCTCGATGAGCGGCTCCAGATGCTGCTCGGTGAGCCCCTCGATGTCGCCCAGGGTGTAGCCCGCGAGCACGCGCACGCCCACCTTGTCGCTGTCGAGCATGGCGAGCAGCGGGGGAATGGCGGCCGCGCCATGGGCCTGAATGGCCGTCGCCAGGGCTTGTCGTTCCTTCTGGATTCCCGAATCTTCTACTTCGTCGTCCGTTTTCGAATCGTCATGCGCGACGTCCTGGAATCGATCCAGGAGGTTCGTGAGCGGCTCGCGAGCGTCGGGCGTCGGCGCGGAGCCCAGGGCCAGGGTGGTGGTGAAGGCGATGATGAGGGCGAAGCTCAATTCCAGGCCTCCGGGACGCGCGGATGGGTGGACAGCCTACACCTGGGCCGTGACACACGAATCGGGAACGGGGCGGGGCTGGTCCGGGGACCTCGTGGGGCGGCTAGCATGGCGCCATGTCGGAACGGGGAGACGCGGGGCGCCGGGAAGGGGACGACGGGCCCACGATGGATGGCAGCGAGGCGCCGGAGGACGCGCGCGCTCCAGACCTGGGCGTGGCGGAGGTGGCGATGGGCGAGCGCTTCGACTCGCTGGAGCTGCTGGGGCGCGGGGGGATGGGGGAGGTCTACAAGGCGAGGGACCGGAGGTTGGGTCGCTTCGTGGCGCTCAAGTTCGTGCGGGAGGCGGACCCGGACCGCGTCATGCGCTTCCTCCAGGAAGCCCGCGCGCAGGCGCGCATCGTCCATCCTCACGTCTGCCGCGTGTACGAGGTGGGCCGTGTCGGCGCGCGGGACTTCATCGCGATGCAGCTCGTGGACGGCACCCGGCTGGACCGCGTGGCGCCCGACATGTCGCTGGGCGAGAAGGTCCAGGTGATGCGGGAGGTCGCATCGGCGATGCACGAGGCGCATCGGCTGGGCGTCATCCACCGCGACCTCAAGCCCTCCAACATCCTGGTGGAACGGCAGGAGGAGCGGCGCTGGTACCCGGTGGTGACGGACTTCGGGCTGGCCCACGACGCGGACCTGGAGCAGGGCCTCACGAAGACAGGGGCGGTGCTGGGCACGCCTTCGTACATGGCTCCCGAGCAGGCGCGCGGAGACCGCGCCAGCGTGGACCGGCGCACGGATGTCTATGGCCTGGGCGCCACGCTGTACGAGCTGCTGACGGGGGTGCCGCCGTTCCGCGACACCACCTCCGTGGGCACGTTGCATCAGGTGTTGCACGAGGACGTGGTTGCTCCTCGCCTGCGCGTGCCGGAGGTGGCGGGCGACCTGGAGACCATCGTCCTGACGTGTCTGAACAAGGACCCGGCGCGACGGTATGCCTCGGCGCGCGCGCTGGCGGAGGACCTGGACCGGTACAGGGATGGCGAGCCCATCCTCGCGCGAAGACCGGGGCTCGTCGCACGAGGACGGCGGTGGGCGCGCAAGCACCGCGCGCTCGTCGTCGTCTCCGCCGTCTCCCTGCTGAGTGTCCTGGTCGTCTCCGTCCTGGGTGTGCGCTCGTGGAGTCAGGCCGAGGGACGCGCCCGCCTCGCGGAGCACCTGGGGCAGCAGGTGAAGGACGTGGAGTGGCTGATGCGCGCGGCCTTGATGGCGCCGCTGCATGACACGCGTCCGGAAGAGCGGCTCGTGCGTGAGCGGATGGTCCAGCTCACCTCGGCACCGCACGCGCTGGGTGTGCATGGCGAGTCGCTGGTGCATTACGCACGAGGCCGCGGCCATCTGGCGATGGGCGAGTTGGAACAGGCCCGCGAGGAGCTGACTCGCGCGGCGGGGCTGGGGCTGGATTCTCCCGAGCTGAATCTGGCGTTGGGGAAGACGCTGGGCGGCTTGTACCTCCTGGCGATGGAGACGGCGCGACGCCGGGGCGGGCCCGAGTGGGTGGCCGAGCACGCGCGGACCCTGGAAGTGGACCTCCTCGCGCCCGCCCTGCGCGCGCTGGAGCGAGGGCAGGGCGCGGCGGGGGAGTCGCCACGGCTGCTGGCGGGATGGATGGCGTTCTATCGCCAGGACCTGGCTGGGGCGGAGGCCGCCGCGTCGGGTGCGGAGGCCGAGACTCCGTGGATGTTGGAGCCGCGGATGCTCGCGGCGGACGTGGCTCATGCGCGGGCCATGGAGCGGCTGGGCCGTGGGGATTACGAAGCCGCGCGCGCGGACTTCCTGGAGGCGGCACGTCGCTATGAACGTGCGCTGGAGCTGGGACGCAGCGATGCGCGGGGCCACGAGGCGCTCGCGGAGGTCTGGCTCCAGCAAGCGGACCTGGACCGGAAGGAGGGCCGCTCGCGCAAGGACTCGTTGTCGCTGGCGCTGGAGGCGAGTGAGCGGGCGCTCGTCGCATCGCCCATGCGCGCGTCCGCGCACACGAAGCGGGCGCTGGTGTTGATGAATGCCTATCGCGCGGCGAGTCCCCTGGATGGGAACGAGGAGCCGAAGCGGCTCCTGGGAGAAGCCATTGCGTCTGCCTCGCGAGCCATCGAGCTCGAACCCCGGGAGGTCCTGGCGTACGACACGCTGGGCTTCAGTCTCTTCCTGCGGGGGCTTCAAGTCGCGCGCGAGGGCGGAGACCCCGGGGCGTCGTGGGACGAGTCCATGGCCCAGCTCACCCGGGCACTGGAGCTGGAGCCGGCCTACCCCTGGGGACACAATGACCTGGCGCTCGTGCACCGGTGGAAGGGCAATCATCAGCGCGAGCACGGTCTGGACCCGCGTCCCGAGTACGAGGCCTCGGGGAAGCACCTGCGGCTCGCGCTGCGCACGGACCCCCGGTACCTCTTCGCGCACTCGAATCTGGCGGAGCTGCACAACTCGCTGGGGACGTACGCGCTGTCGCGAGGCGAGGACCCGAGCCCGGACGTGGAACGCGCATTGGAGGCGGGACGGGGCGCGCTCGCGTTGGATGGTCGCTTCTACTCCGCGCTGAACGAGGTGGCGCTGGCGGAGCTGACCCACGCCTCGTACCTCATCGACGTGGGAGGTGACGCGAGTCCCACGTTGACCCGGGCGCTCGATGCACTCGCCCGCTCGCTGAGCATCAATGCGACGGCGGGACGCACCCACTTCCATGTCGCGTCGGCGCACTTGTTGTTGGCGACCCAGGCGGTGCGTGACGGGAAGTCTCCCGAGACTCCGCTGGCGGATGGGCGCCGGGCGCTGGAAGAGGCGTTGCGTGTGGACGCGCGCTGCGCGGATTGTCGCGTCGTGGGCTCGAGTCTGGAGTTGATGGGCGCGGAGTGGGCCCGGCGGCAGGGGAGGAGCGCGGTGGAGGCGCTCCTGCGAGCCCGTGCCGAGGCCCGTCGCGCCGTGGCGCTCTATCCGTATCTCGAGGCCCATGTGTCGCTCGCGCGGGCTTCGTGGAAGCTGGCGGAGACGCAGCCCCTCGCGGAGGCGAGAGTCGCGCTGGCCGAGGGCTTGAAACAGGTGGAGCTGGCGATGCGGCTCGACCCGAATCAGGCGCAGGCACATGCGCTGCGTGCCGGGCTGTTGTTCATGGAGGCGCGGGTGGGCTCCACGCAGGAGGAAGGTGTCCGTCAGGCGAAAGCCGCGCTCGCGCGAGCCCTGGAACACAACCCCTTGCTTCGTCGTGAGTACATCGAACTGATACGAGGCCTGGACGCCATGGTCCAGGTCCCCGTCGCAGGACCTGCAAAGTGGCTGGCCCCCGTAGAACATCCAGGGGTCATCCACCTCCAGGCACCCGGCGGTGAACGGTTGCTCGACACCCAGCGAGGCGTGAATCCCCGTCAGCGGTGACCCTGACATCATTGCACATGGATATGGGTAACGGAATGAAAGACAATACAGGGCGGCGGTTCGGAAGGCCAGCAGCGCTCTGGCTGGGATTGTTTCCATGGGTCAGCCGTGGACAGCCCACCGGCGCGCCAGGAGCGCAGGTTTCGACAGGCGCTGCTCTGTCGGGGGCTCAGGCTCAAGCCCGTATCGCCGCTGGCGATTCCCATTCGCTGGCGCTGCGCTCAGACGGCACTGCGTGGGGCTGGGGCTACAACGCATTCGGCGAGGTGGGGGAGGGCATCACGAGCAAGCGCTCCACCCCGGTGCCGGTGCCAGGGCTGATCGGGATATAGCCGCATCCGCCTGGTGAGCGAGCGCAACGCGGACACGGTGGACCTGTACCGCACCGGATTGTCGAGACACCCAGGCGGGTCGTAATCAGGCCGCTTGTTTCAGCTGCGGCAGCGCTCGCCGGGCCTGACTCGGCGAGAGGAAGTTGTGGCGCTCCAGCAGCCGGTGCTCGTTGTATCGGTGGGCCCACTCCAGCAGGGCCGTCCGGAGGTACTCCACGGGGGAGAAGATGCTCACCCAGAGCAGGTGCTCCTTGAGGGGGCGAATGAAGCGCTCGGCGCAGCCGCTGCCCTCGGGGCCTTCGAACAGAAGCAGTACCCGGGTGTGAGCAGCAACCAGAGAACCAGGGTGACCCGCGCCATTGCAGTTATCGATGAGAGGAGGCTCCTCTTCCGTCTTGCTCACCTGGATGCTAGGTATCAAATATTCAGCTCTTTCTGCCGTCACCAAATCCTCATGAACGCCTCCGCCGTCAATGCGTCCCCAGCCTTTGACAGTCGTCCACTACCGCAGCCGCCTGAAGCCGTGACGCCCTTTCTGTCGGATGTTGCCATGAAGAGAGGAGGGGGCTGGTGAAGGGCTTCGGCTGTCTAGCGGTGCTGTTTGGGGGTGCACTCAAGCTCTGGTCAGCCTTTTGGGTAATCGCCCTGCTCGTCGCCCACGCGCACGGGAAAATACAGGAGCCGGCCAAAATGGTTGCCGCCCAGTGGGGGGTGATGGTCGTACTCCCCTTCCTGCTCGGCCAATTTCTGTGGAAGAAGGGGCGTTCGTCCCAAGAAGAGCGCGAGCCCGCTCACTGGGTAACGCCGACAGTGGAGAGCCGTGACCCCATGGCTGAGCTGGCTGACTTCATCCGCAGCAAGGGGGATGTCACCGTCAAGGACGTGGCCATCTTCTGTCAGGTGTCGGAAGAGAAGGCTGAACAACTCATCCTGAAGCTCATCGCCGCCGGTGAAATCAACCGAGTCTTCGAACCCCAGAAGGGGGCTTACGTTGTTTCCTCCTTCACCCCGGGGCGGACTTCCGCCGGCCTCCTGTCGAGCGCTGTTTCCCGCGGCAACGTGAGCGCAGATGCATCCGCTTCATCAGAAAACGTCACTGTCTCAACTCGGCGCCTCGAGCACCGCTGCCCTTCGTGCAACGCTCCACAGGACCTCGGCGAATCAAGTCCCGGAGACAAGCGCGTCTGTCCCTATTGCGATATCGCCTTCCTGGTGGTCGCCGCGTCGCCCGGCCCCTGAACAAAGAGCCCGCCTGCTGCTGGAGGAGGAGATTCGAGGCCTGCTGACGTCCTTGGGGCACCTGGACGTGGTTACACTCCGCCTTGGCCCTGACCTGCTGGGCACGCCCTAGTGTCGCGGTGGGAGGCCCGTCGCGAGCTTGCCGTTGTCCCGCCACAGGATGCGCTGTCCCGACGGTGCCTCACAGCGCTCGATTCGGGGGCCATGCTCCGGATGCAGGGGAATCTCCGGGTGACGCCGGTGCTCGGGATTGAGGCAGACCGCGCCCTCGGGACTCCAGAGGGCCTCCAGGAAGTCGGTGCGCTCGATGCCGCCCTCCGCGTCTCGCCCAAACCCATACTCATCCCGTTTGACGATGCGAGTGCCCGTCAGCGTGTAGCTCTTGAGGTCGCCCTTGCCCACGAAGTACGCCGCGCGCTTCGCCTGGAGACAGGAACCATAGACATATTCCCGGTTCGGGTCCGACACCCCCGTCTGGGGATTCCAGGGGCTGTAACCCCAATCCAGGCACGTGACGATGGCACCGGACTCGCAACCAAGCGTCGTGACGTTGGCGTCGGCGGTGACGGCGGCATTCATGTCATCCACCACCCGCCCCGGGAGGATGCCCACCCGGCCCCGCGCGGATCCTCCGCACGGATTCGTCCAGGCCGGATGGTTGCCATTGGGGTCCCTCAACCGGTGTCGCACCTCATACTTCTGAAGCTGGAACGGCGGGAGGAGTTGGTCGGCTCCCAGCGGGATGAGCTGGAACTCGAAGAACGTCTCCTCGTCCGGCACGTTCCGGAAGAGCACGTCGAACGTGAAGCCCGCGAGCGCCGACCCCTGGAGCGTCTGGATATCCTCCGGCTTGCTGCACTTCATGCGCGACTGACAGTAATTGACGACGAGCTGGTCCCCCTGTCCCTGCACGCTGTGAATCGCAACGAAGCTCGCGGGAGCCCCCTGTGGCGTGCGCCCGAGCTCACCCGGCAATACCCCCCGGAGCGTCGCGGTGTAGAAGAGCGTGCCCATGAGTCGGTCCCTCCCCTTGAGCACCACGTCCCCGGGCGCGCGGTTGACGAAGGCCTCCGGGCAGAACCGGAACTCCGTCCCCTGGGTGAAGCAGAAGTCGCTGCCCTCGACGATGTAGATGCCCTGGCCGTTCGAGTTGTCTGGAATGCACTGCCCCGTCGGACACTCCAGCGGCGCCAGCGGTTGGGCCGTGGGCTCCAGGGGCGGGCAGTCCTTTCCCTTGCAAGGTGTGACGGGCAACTGGGTCTCCGAGTCCGTCACGTACTTGTCGCCCACGTCGGGCTGCCGGGGGGGCGGGTCCGAAGGTGACGGCGGGAGCTGGAGGGGCTTGAGGCAGGCGCTCGCGCCGAGGAGCGCCAGTGTCGCCAGCAGGATGGGGCTGGTGGTCCGGTGGGCTCCCCGCACGGGCGCCGCGATGTCGTCAGTCATGTTCCTCATGGTGGTGTCCCCTGGTGCCTCGTGATGCGTGCGCCCCATAGCGAGCGCCGTGCCACGGTTGAACGCGCCCCTGACATTCCCGTCGCCGTCGGGAGCATGTCCTCGCCAGGCGCCCGAGTCGCTCCGGAAATGGCACAAGCGCTGGCACCGTGCCGTGTGCCACCGCCCGGCGCGTATGATGGCCCGGCATGGAACACGATGGGTCGACGCTCCGGCCGAGTGGTGATGGACGAGGGATGGGGGCCTCGGACGCGGCGCGCGTTCCCGGGCTGGTGCGCCTGTTCGGCGGAGGGGCGGCGCTGGCAGGGGTGCTCCGGCTCCCGCTGGAGGGGCTGGAGCTGGGGCGAGGTCCCCAACTCGGCGACGTCCAAGACCCGAGGATGTCGCGGCGCCATGCCCAGGTCCGCTTCGACGGGAAGCACTTCTGGGCCGTCGACCTGGGAA
The DNA here is from genome assembly GCF_013336625.1 of Myxococcus sp. CA033. Classification (NCBI taxonomy): domain Bacteria; kingdom Pseudomonadati; phylum Myxococcota; class Myxococcia; order Myxococcales; family Myxococcaceae; genus Myxococcus; species Myxococcus sp. CA033. The sequence goes on from NZ_JABUMU010000020.1 coordinate 16,472, forward strand.
GCCAGAACGGAACCTGGGTGGATGGAGAGCCGCTCGCGGCCGGCGCGCCTCGCGAGGTGCGCACCGTGCTCCGGATGGGAGACTCCCTCTTCGTGCCGAGCGTCGACGTGCGGCCCCTGGAAGAACACGGCGTCGGCCTGGTGGACGGCTTCGTGCGGGGGCCCGGTGGCCAGAGGCTGCTCGCGGAGGTGACTCGCGCCGCGGAGCTGGGCTTTTCGCTCCACATCCATGGGGAGAGCGGCTCCGGCAAGGAAGGCATGGCGCGCGCCTTCCACCAACACGGTCCCCGGCGCGAGGGCCCCTTCGTCGCCGTCAACTGCGCGGCCATTCCCGAGGGCATCGCGGAGCGGCTCCTCTTCGGTGTCCGGCGCGGCGCGTACTCCGGAGCGGAGGCAGACGCGCAGGGGTACCTGCAGGCCGCGGATGGCGGCACGCTCTTCCTCGATGAAGTGGTGGAGCTGGACCTGGCCGTCCAGGCCAAGCTGCTGCGCGCGCTGGAAACACGCGAGGTGCTGCCCCTGGGCGCCTCCCGGCCGAAGACGGTGGACCTGCACCTGTGCTCCGCGAGCAACAAGGACCTGCGCGCCCTGGTGGCCCGGGGCGGGCTGCGCGAGGACCTGTACTTCCGCATGGGCCGGCCCGAGGTGGTGGTGCCGCCGCTGCGCCAGCGCCCCGAGGAGTTGCCCCTGCTGCTCCAACGCGAAGCGGAGCGGGTGGCACCGGGGCTCGGGCTCCACGTCTCCCTGGTGGAGCAGTGTCTCCTGCGGCCCTGGCCGGGAAACATCCGCGAACTCCTGGTGGAGCTGCGCAGCGCCGTCCAGGCCGCGCTGCTTCAGGGCGCCACCCGGGTGGAGGCTCGACACCTGAGCCCGAGCGCGGGAACAGCCTTTGGCCCCGGAAGCGTCACCGTGCGCGCCGGTCCCGAGCCTCGCGCGGATGCGACGGAGCGCGCCCAGGGGGATGTCCAGGAACGGGCCCGGATTGAAGAGGCCCTGCGCCAGCAGGGAGGCAATGTCTCCGCGACGGCGCGCGCGCTCGGCCTGCACCGCACCCAGCTTCGACGGCTGCTGCGACGGCATGGCCTCGACGGCGCGGAGTCCTCCGAGCCCGAGTGAGCCGCGTTCTCCTTCACGCGCGCGCCCCGTGTGTGTGCCCGCATGACGGAGGGTCCGGTATCTCCTGGCGTCGCCGCCGGGCGTGGATGTCTACAATCCGGATGGACGACGCTGTTTCAAGCTCCTTTTCAATTTTGCCATTGCAGTCGTCCGCCAGGGCTTGTGTGTATTTGAGCTGGCAAAACAGGGAAAGCCTGCCAGTATGCCGCGACTCGGCGAAGAAGGACTTTCACCGTCGCGCCAAGGTCCCGCGCCAGGCCGGACGTCATTCCCTGTCATCCGGAAGCGGGCAGGAGGAATCGTTTCGTGCAACTGCGTCGACATGTGGGTTGGGTAGCCGTCGTGTTGGGTGCATCCCTGGTGGCCGCGTGTGGCCCCGCGGTGCCGTCAGCTCCCGCGCCCGAGCCGGAGTCGGAGGGCCAGGTGTCCTCGCCGCTCACGGAGCTGGTCGTCAATGGAACCTTCAGTGGCGGGACGGTGGCGCCGTGGTGGAGCGGTGCCAACTCCCAGTCCGTGGTGGAGAACGGGAAGCTGCGCATCAACGTCACGGGGAACCCCGCCAATCCCTGGGATGCACCCTCGGGACAGGACAACATCGTCCTGGTGAATGGCCGGGCATACACCCTGTCCTTCACGGCGTCCGCGTCGGCGACCGTGAGAGTGCGGGTGACGGTGCAATTGGGGGCCGCGCCGTACACCGCGCCGCTGGACCAGTACATCACCCTGGATGGCACCACGCGCACCTTCACATTCCCCTTCACCTCGAACCTGGCCACGACGGCGGGGCAGGTGACGTTCCAGCTCGGCGGCGTGGGCGCCTTCTCGGCCTTCCTGGACAACATCTCCCTCACCACGGAGGACGGCGGGGGTGGCACCGGGCCGGTGGGAATGACGAGCGGCTTCTACGTCGACCCCAACTCCAACTCCGCCGTCTGGGTGCGCAACAACGGTGGGGACTCCCGCGCGGCGCGCATCCAGTCGTCCATCGCGAGCAAGGCGGGGGCGCGCTGGTTCGGCAACTGGAGTGGAGACATCGCCTCGGCGGTGTCCAGCTTCGTCGCCGCCGCGGACACGGCGGACAAGCTCCCGGTGCTGGTGGCCTACAACATTCCCGGACGCGACTGCGGCAGTCACTCCGGCGGAGGCGCGGGCAGTCCCGAGGCCTACCGCACGTGGATCTCCGCCTTCGCCACCGGCCTGGGCAACCGCCCGGCCATCGTCATCATCGAGCCGGACGCGGTCGCCCAGCTCGACTGTCTGCCCAATGATGCGGAGCGACAGACGCGGCTCGGCCTCCTGCGCTACGCGACGGAGCAGCTGAGAGACCGTGCGCCGAACACGTGGGCCTACCTGGACGGTGGCAATGCCAACTGGATTGCCGCCGACACGATGGCGCAGCGGCTGGAGTCCGCCGGGGTCCGCAACATCCGGGGCTTCGCGCTGAACGTGTCGAACTTCTACACCACGGCCCAGTCGACCACGTACGGGGCGGCGGTGAACGGCGCGCTCAATACGCGCTACGGCTACACGAAGCCCTTCGTGGTGGACACCAGCCGCAACGGCAATGGCCACAATGGCGAGTGGTGCAACCCGGCGGGCCGCAAGCTGGGCGTGCTGTCACAGGTGGGCGGGGGCGCGGAGATGCTCCTGTGGGTGAAGGTGCCCGGAGACTCCGACGGCAACTGCGGCATCGCCCCCACGACTCCAGCGGGCCAGTTCAGCCCCGACATCGCCATCCGCCTCATCGACGGGACCTGAGCCCAGGGGCTCCCGGAGCGCGCGACGAATCAGCCGCGCTTCGGGAGCAGCCGGGCCAGCTCGCGGTCCAGCGCCGCGGCGAAGCGCTGGCGGTCCTGGGCGTTGAAGCCGCTCGGGCCGCCCGTCACGACGCCGCTCTCCCGCAGCTCCTGCATGAAGTTCCGCACGGAGAGTCGCTCGGCGATGTTCTCCTCGGAGAACAGCTCCCCACGAGGGTCCAACGTCACCACGCCTCGCGGCACCAGCAGTGCCGCGAGCGGGATGTCCTGGGTGACGGCCAGGTCCCCGCGCTGGGCCGACGTGGCGATGTGCTGGTCCGCCACGTCGAGCCCCGCCCCCACCTGCACGGTGGAGACGAACTCCGCGCGGGGCAGGTTCATCGCCCGGTTGGCCACGAACACCAGGGGCACCTTGAGGCGCTGTGAGGCGCGCAGGAGGATTTCCCGGACGGGGCCCGGACAGGCATCGGCATCGACCCAGATTTTCATGCGGCCCGCATCCTCGCGTGGATTCACGGCGCGGTGCTCCGGAATATTCGGCGTGGACCGTGCAGTGCGTCGACGAGCGCTCACTGGATGACGGCGACCCGGAGTGAACGTTGCCCCGTTGCGGACGAAGTGCTTGACGACGCGGGAGCGCGGCGCTCGGATGCGCGCCCATGTCCGAGCTGCTCACCCGCGCTGAAGCCTCGAATTACGCCGAAACCTCGCGTCATTCCGACGTGCTCGCCTTCATCGATGAACTCTGCCGCCGCACGAAGCTCGCCCGACGGGTGGACTTCGGGACCAGCGGCGAGGGTCAGCCGTTGGTGGCGATGGTCGTGAGCGACCGCAACTGCTTCACGCCGGAGCTGGCGCGCAAGCAGAAGAAGGTCGTCGTGCTGGTGGAGGCCAACATCCACGCCGGCGAGGTGGAGGGCAAGGAGGCGCTGCTCGCGCTCGCGCGGGATTTGACGCTGACGAAGCTGGGCGCGAAGTTGCTCGACAAGCTGTGCCTGGTCCTGGTCCCCAACTTCAACCCGGACGGCAATGACCGCATCAGCCCCAACAACCGCAAGCTCAACCTCAAGAGCCTGGAGGGGCAGGTCAATCCCGAGGGCGGCGTGGGCACGCGCTACACGGGCGAGGGGTGGAACCTCAACCGCGACAGCACGAAGCAGGAGGCGCCGGAGACGCGCGCCATGGCGAAGCTGCACCAGACGTGGTGGCCCGAGCTGTTCATCGACTGCCACACCACGGACGGCAGCATCCACGCCTTCGACCTGACGTTCGACACGTCTCACTCGAACGAGCCGCTGTTCCAGGAGCTGCGCGACTACAACCGGGCGATGCTGGAGCGCGTCTCCGAATCGGTGAGCAAGCGCCACGGGTTCGACAGCTTCTGGTACGGCAACTACCGCGAGGAGGACGTGCCCGCCTCGGGTTGGCACACGTACCCGGCGCTGCCGCGCTTCGGCAGTCACTACCGGGGCCTGCTTGGCCGGCTCGACGTGTTGCTGGAGACGTACAGCTACATCGACTTCCCGCGCCGCTGCGCCGTGACGCGCGCGTGGCTGTTGGAGCTGTTCCGCGAGGCGGCCCGGAGCTCGAAGGCGTTCCTCTCCGTCACGGAGGCCCAGCAGGCGGCCATCATCGCGCGCGGCAAGACGCCGGACCTCCAGTCGCTGGTGGGCATCAACTACGGCGTCGCCACCCGGGACGCGCAGGGCGCGCTGACGTTCGACTACCCGGCCTATGCGAAGGACGGGGACCTGGCGCGCATCCAGGCGTTCGACGAGAAGAGCATCGCGGAGCATCGCTTCCCCGGGAAGAAGCGCCGCGTCTACCGCGTGCCGCACTACCGCACGTTCATCCCGACGCAGGCGGTGAGCACGCCGGAGGCGTACCTGGTGCCCGCGGAGCTGGCGCCCCGGCTGGAAGGGCAGGGCATCCGGTTCGAGGTGCTCCCGAAGGCGCGCCACTTCCTGGTGGACAGCTACCGGATTGCCCGGCGGGAGGAGACCTTCAGCCCCGACGTCGCGGCGAACGTGCCCGCGCCCGGCGAGGCCGAGGTGCCGCTGAGCCTGAAGCCCAAGCCGGTGCGCTTCGAGACGGTGCTGACGGTGTCCTCCGAGCGGACGAAGCGCGAGTTCGCCCAGGGGACGCTCTACGTGCCCACGGCGCAGCGCGCGGGCACGCTGGCCGTGTACCTGCTGGAGCCGCACTCGGACGATGGCTTCTGCCGGTGGCAGTTCCTGGACACGATGCTGGAGGTGGGCGGGCTCTACCCCGTGCACCGCGTGGTGAGCCCCGCCCCGGCTCCGAAGAAGGCGGAGTGAACGAGCGCGCGCTGGGGCCCCGTGCTCAGTTGGGGCTCCAGCAGAACTGACCGGTCTCCGCGGGGGCGGAGGTGACGCCCGTCGCATCCGTCACGCGGAACCGGACGTGCTTGCGGTAGTAGGTACCGGTGGTGGAGCGCTTGAAGACGCACGTCTCCTCGCACGACGTCGTCCCGACGCCCCAGTAGGGGCTGTTGGGGCCGTGTGGCTGGATATGTCCATGGTGCCTCCAGATGACAGGCGCTGTTGAGTTGCAACTGTTTGCGGTATGCCGGCAGGGGTTGGGGCTCAAGACAGGGCGTTCCGTGAGACATTGAACCCGGGGCCACTGTCGCGCCACAGTGCGGGGTTTCGAAGGGGAGGCGCTCATGAGGAAGTCCGTCGGACTGAGTCTGTGGTTGATGTTGGGCCTGGGCTGCGCGCACTCGTCCGGGAAGCCCCAGGACGTGGTGTCCACCGTGGGCGCGATGACCTCGCAGGAGTTGTCCCTGCGCGCGGAGAAGGCCTACGACGCCGAGGACTTCGCCACCTGCGCCGATTTGCGGCGCCAGTCCGCGGAGGCCCTGACGGACCCCGACCTTCGCGCGGAGGAGTACTACTCCGCAGCCGGCTGCGCTTCTCTCGGAGGGCGCACCGAGGACGCGATGGCCTTCCTGAAGCGCGCGGCCGACAGTGGTTTCCCCTCCGTGGATCAGCTCCAGTTCGACCCCGAGCTGGCCTCGCTCCACTCGCTGCCGGGCTGGGCGCAGGTGGTGGCGGGCGTCCAGGCCAACCTGGACAAGGCGGGCACCCCACCCATGCCCATCCCCGTGCTCGCGACCATCGACGTGTCGCGCTCGCGTCGCGCCACCGCGGCCGAGGTCATCAAGATGCTCGGCCTGGAGGTGGGCAAGCCCATCGTCCGCAGCCGTCATCTCATGAAGAAGCGGGAGGAGGCGCTGCGTCAGCACTTCAACCTCGCCTACACCCACGTGGGCGTCATCGCGTTCTTCGCGGAGGAATTGAAGGGACAGGCCTTCGCCAGCGTGGACCTGGTGGACGCCGAGGATTCGCACCGCTTGAGCTTCCTCCCCGCACCCACCGGACACGTGGAGGACCCGGAGGGGCTCATCGCGCACTGGCTGGAGTACGAAGACAAGGTGGTGCGCCTCATGCGCTCCGGCGCGCTGAACACCGACCAGCCTCCGTCCTGTCGCGTCGCCCACTGCTCGTTCGGGTTCGGTCACCCCGAGCTCGCTCCCTACGAGCCGCGCTTCGTCGAGAAGGCCCCCGCCGCTCGGGAGGCGCTGCTGCGCGTGCTGCGCGAGGACGCCGATGCGAACCGCCGCTCGGCGGTCCCCTATGTGCTGGGTTATGCCGGCACGCCGGAGCAGGTCATCGGGTGGCTCCTGCCCTTCTTCAAGGACCCGGACTCTGGCGTGCGCAACAACGTCGTCCGCTCGGTGCTGGCCTTCCAGCAGGGCCTGGACCGGCCGGTCGTCGACCTGTCCAAGGTCTTCGAGGCGATGACGATGCCGGACGTGTCGGACCGGAACAAAGGCACCTACCTGCTGGAGATGGTGCTCCAGAAGCTCTCGCCCGACGAGCTGAAGGCCCGCCGCGCGGAGGTGCTCCAGAAGGTCGGCACGCTGCTCGTGGACATGTCGGCCTACCAGCAGCCCATCAATCGCGAGCCCGCGGTGCTGGTGCTCCAACTGCTCTCCGGTGAGAAGTTCGAGCGTCCCGAGCAGTGGCGGCAGTGGCTGTCGAGCCAGGGTGGCTGAGCGACGCTCCGTTCATCCCTGTCCGCGAGCGGTTTGTCCCAGGCCTCGTGGAAGCCATCCCCGGGGCCCGCTACCCTTGCTCGCCATGCGCGAAGAGGAGACGGCGAGACCCCGGGCTGGTGAGGTGGCGCCCCTGCCATCCTGGGCCGTGTGGCCAGGCGCCCTGGGCTGGTGGCTCGCGGACGCGCTCATCTCCGTGAGCCAGGTCCAGCTCCTCCAGCGCATCGGCGAGGCGGAGGTCGCCGGAGGCGCGCTGTGGCGCATGTCCCTGGCCAGCTCCCTGTTGTGGGTGCCCATCACCGTGATGTGTCTGCGCCTGTCGGAGCGAGTCCCCCTGGCGCGCGGGCGCCTGCCTTCCGCCCTGGGCTTCCATCTGGTGGCCCTGCTCCTGGTGGTGTTCGGCAGGGCGACCTTCGTCGTGCTCACCCAGGACCTCATCGGCTGGTACGAGCGCGAGCCCCGCGTGCTCGACGTGCTGGCCCAGAGCGTCGTCAACAACCTGCTGCCCTTCGTGCTGCTGACGGCGGGCGCCCACGCCCTGGGCCTCGCCCGCCGGGCGCATGTGCGTCAGCGTCGCGCGGACCAGCTCCAGGCCCAGCTGGCGGAGGCTCGGCTCCAGGCGCTCGCCTCGCAGCTCCGGCCACACTTCCTGTTCAACGCGCTCAACGCCGTGGCCTCGCTGGTCCACGCGGACCCGGATGCCGCGGAGCGCATGCTGGCGCGACTGGGCGACCTGCTGCGCCACAGCCTGGAGTCCCATGCACGACAGGAGGTGACGCTGCGCGAGGAGCAGGCGGCGCTGGCTCCCTATCTGGACATCGAACAGATTCGCTTCGGGCCCCGCCTGGAGGTGTCGTGGCGGCTGGCTCCGGACGTCCTGGATGCACGGGTGCCCTATCTGGCGTTGCAGCCCCTGGTGGAGAACGCCATCCGTCACGGACTGGCGCCGCGCGCGGAGCCGGGGCGGATTGAAATCTCCGCCGAGCGGGAAGGGGACGTGCTGCGGCTGTTCGTGCGGGACGACGGCATGGGGCCGCCCGTGGGAGGCCCGCCTCGCGGTGGAGGCGTGGGCCTGTCCAACCTGCGAGCGCGACTGGCGACCCTCTACGGGGGCAGGGCGGGGCTGGAGCTGCGGCAGGGGACGCCCCGGGGCGCGGTGGTGGAATTGCGCGTGCCGCTCGACGCGGGCCCCGAGGGGGCTCGGGTGGCGGCATGAGCGCGGAACCGGTGGAGTCGACGCTGCTTCGCGTGGCGCTCGCTGACGACGAGCCGCTGGCGCGCTCCCGGCTGCGCGCACTGCTGGCGGCGGAGCAGAACGTCGAAGTGGTGGCCGAGGCGACCAGCGGCGCGGAGGCGGTGCGCGCGGTGCTCCACACGTCGCCGGACGTGCTGCTGCTGGATGTCGAGATGCCCGCGGGTGACGGCTTCGAGGTCCTCCGCGCGCTGCCTCCGGAGTCGCTCCCCGTGGTCGTCTTCGTCACCGCGTGGCAGCAGCACGCCGTGCGGGCCTTCGAGGCGCAGGCGTTGGACTTTCTGCTCAAGCCCTATGACAAGGAGCGCTTTCGCGCCGCGCTGGTCCGGGCACGCGAGCAGGTGCGCCTCGTGCGGCGCAGCGAGGCCGTGGCGCGCCAGGAGGCCCTGCTGTCGGGGCTCGCGATGGCGGAGGCCCCTCTGCGCAGGCTGCCCATCAAGGTCGACGGGCGCATCCGCTTCGTCGACTGCTCCACCATCACCCACGTGGAGTCCGAGGCCAACTACGTCCGCGTCCACGTCGGGGGCGAGCAGCACGTCCTGCGAGAGACGCTGACGCATCTGGAGGAGCGGTTGGACCCACGTCGCTTCCTCCGCGTGCATCGCTCCGTACTCGTCAATCTGGACCAGGTGCGGGAGATGGAGCCCCTGTCCCAGGGCGAATACCTGTTGGTGCTGGGCCCTGGCGGCACCGCCGTGCGCACCGGGCGCAGCCATCGCGCTCGCGTGGAGTCCGCGCTCGGACTGGGTCCAGGTTCGGACGGAGCGCGCTGAGGCGCGTCCCCGAGGGGCTCCCGTCCGTCCCGCGTCCCTCTCTCTTCATCCCCGCTTCCCGGACAGCGGCGGGCAACGCGCGTACCTCTTGGGCCATGGCGGGAACGACGTCACTTCCTCCCGCCACATCTCGAGAGGAATCCGTCATGTCATCGTCATTCCGTCGCATCCCCGTGGTGCTCGCGGCGCTGGTGCTGTGCGCCGCCATGTCCGCTTCAGCCTCCGCGCCTCGCGCTCCCGAGGTGTTCGCCCCGGGGTTCGTCTCCCTTCCGGGCCAGGAGGAGTGGCGCATCGCCTTCACTCCGGATGGGCGCACGGCCTTCTGGGGCGTGAGCCCCGGCTTCTTCCCCGAGACGCGCCAGGCCACCATCGTCTTCTCCGAGCTGCGCCACGGCCGATGGACGGAGCCCCGCCCCGCGTCGTTCTCGGGCGTGTATTCGGACATCGACCCGTTCGTCTCGCCGGATGGACGTCGGCTGTTCTTCTCCTCCATCCGTCCCGTCAACGGCGCGCCGCGCGAGGATGTGGAGATGTGGGTCGTCGAGCGACGCAGGGACGGCGGCTGGAGCGAGCCGAGTCACCTGGGGGCCGCGGTGCACAGCCTCGGTGACGAGCTGTACCCCAGCGTGGACGAGGACGGCACGCTGTACTTCGGCTCGGACCGTGAGGGCGGCTTCGGCGGCTGGGACGTGTGGCGCTCGAAGCTCCGCGCGGATGGCAGCTACGGGCCCGCGGAGAACGTGGGCCCCGCCGTCAACACCGAGCTGTGGGAGTTCAACCCGAACGTCCTGCCGGACGGCGACACGCTGTTGTTCGCCTCCATCGGTCGTCCGGAGGGCTACGGCTACGGCGACCTCTACGTGGCCACGCGCACGTGGCGCGGCTGGCAGCCGGCCCGCAACCTGGGGCCGACGGTGAACACCGCGCTGGACGAGTACCATCCGACGCTCTCGCCGGACCACCGCACGCTCTACTTCGTGCGGCACCAGTATGAGCCGTTCCTCCCCAGCGACCTCTTCCACGTCCAGGTCGGCCGGCTCCTCTCCGATGCCGGCTCGTGCGACGTGCGCGACTGAGCGCCCAACGCGGCTTCCACCCGGAGCCAGGGGTCTGACTCCGGGCGGAGGCGCGATGTGGCTTCCGGCTCGTCTCTCAGCGGGTCACGAGGCGGAGGTTGTCCAGGATGAGGTCGGGCTGTCCGGCCGGCAGGTCGACGAAGAAGGCCACGGGCTGTGCCGCGCCGAGCTGGAAGTGGGTGCGGACGCGTCCACGCACCGCGTTGCAGCGCGTGCGCAGCTCCCGCCCGTCAGCGGTGATGAATCCGCAGGACACTCCCACCGTGTCGCGTGACGTGTCGAATTCGACCGTCCAGGCGCGGCCCGACACGAAAGCCTGTCGTGTCACGACGAACCGCTGGCCCCCACGCAGGAGGGCCGCGAAGCGCGAGGGAGGGAGTCGCGTCCAGGTCGCCGGGACGGGCGTGCGAGCGCCAGGCTCGAGGATGCCCATGCCCACGCGCTGCGAGCGATACTCGAAGCCGTTGGCCAGCGGGTCCGCGACGACGACGACCTCCGTCACGGCGAAGGCCCCCGAGTCCTCGCCTGGGGCGAGCCGCAAGGGCTGCGCCGCGCCGGACAGCGGCACGAAGGTGGTGGCGATGAGCCCCGCCGCCTCGCCCGGGAGCGCGACGGGACTCGCGTTGCTCAGGAGGGACTGAGTCCCGAGCGAGAGCGTGACAGTCGCCGGAGTGCTCTCCAGGGCCCGGACGCGCACCGTCACGCGATAGGTCATTCCCGCGATGACCTCCGCCGAGGGCAGCGTGAGGGACTCTCCCCGCGCCAGGGGTACCAGGGGCTCATTGGGAAAGCGCAATCGTTCCCAGGCGGAGCACGAGGAGGCGGTGCACGGCCAGGGCTTGGGAAAGGGTTGTGTGCCCAGCGCGCCCCGGCGCAGGAGCCACACGTCGTGCGTCAACCAGAGCAGGGGATTGGGAAACAGGCCCGGCACCAGGGTGTCGCAGACATCGTCCGGGCTCCTCGACTCGACGAGCTTCCGGGTGAAGGCCAGCCGGGCATAGCCCAGCCCGGCGTCGCCCGGGAGCCGCGCGGTGCGCGCGGGGTCTTCACAGAGGAAGTCGTAGTCGTGCGCGGGGAACACCCAGTGGGCCCAGACCGCGACGGGCCCGAGCAACTCCTGGGTGCCCAGGTGCTCGTTGAGCTGCGTGATTCCGGAGCCGGACGAGCCATGGCAGCCATGCAGCTCCGTGAGCCGCGCGTCGGTGCCGAAGCCGGAGAGGCCCAGGGAGACGCGGGGCCGCGACGGATTGCTCCAGGGACTGGAGAGCAGGGGCAGCAGCTGATTCACCCCGTAGTAGTGGTAGTTCTGCGCGGGCTCGTAGTCGATGTAGCGCGTGTAGCGCTGCCAGAGCTCGGTGCTCCGGTCCTCCGGAATCGAGTAGACCTCGTGGGCCCACGCCATGGACACGGGGACGCCCAGGCCCTCCGACTCGGCGACGTCCAGGTAGTCGTAACGACAGCCGGGGCTCTCGGCGCCGCAGTCGAGCAACGCGGTGTCGGCCCGGGGGAACGATGCGGGGCACTGGTAGTTGCCGAACGAGTCGCCGCAGCGGGCAATCACCCGACACGAATAGGACGACGTGCTGTAGCCCCCGCCGAGCGGCGTCCGGTGGAAGCCGGGAAAGGTGCCCGACAGGCTCTCCGCCGTGGCCTCCCAGTTCACCTCCGCGTCAATCATCGGGTCATACATGCGGACCTCGAGCGCCTGGTTCGCGGGGTCCCAGACGCTGACGTCGTCCAGGCAGTGCGCGGCGGTGATGGCCCTGCGTGGGGAGATGAACGTGACGCCGCACGTGTAGCGAAGAGGCGTGCCATCCAGACCCAGGAGCGGCGCATGGGTGACGGGCTGGAGGATGGGGACGAAGACGGTGCCCCGGCTGAGCTGACTGCTGCCCGTGGGACCGCCCGGCGCGAGGGCCACGCTGTAATAGTCCTGGTACGCACGCTGGACGGCCTGGGGGGCCATTGTCCGCGGCTCCTGGGGTGGCGACTCACCGGGTCCATCGCAGGCCGCGAGGACTGCTCCCAGGATGACGAGGTGGATGCTCGTGCCGACGAACGCGGCGCGAAGAGACGTCTTCATTGAATGACCCCCCAACTCCAGAGACAGACGTGGCGAGTCCTTCCGCCGCGAGGGGCCGGTGTCCTCGGCGCCCTGGGCACATCCTGCCTTCCGAGTCGTGGGTGTGGCCCCTGACGTCCGTCTCCGATGTCGAGGAGTAACACTCGCCACATGTCACACGTCGTGGACGGGACGGCGCGCGAGGGCAGGGCCTTCGTTCAGCTTCGCACCCAGGATTGGTGGAGCAGGGCGGACCTGCCCAACGAGCGAGAAACGGAAGCAGCATCTGCCCCCTTCATCGAGGGCGACGCGCACGGCTTCCTCCACTGCGACGAGGACTGAGGCGGCCGCCGCTACGCCCACTGGATGTGCAGTGGGGTTGTAGCGCTGGGTGTCACGGAGAGTGAAGATTTGTTGCGGCGGACGCAACAACGGCACCGGCATAGCACCCCAGATTCCGAGGGAAGCCAGAGATGGCCTACTTCCTGCCTTCACGGGGAGTGCAGCAACCATCGCACCCGGCCTTGCGCCAGGTGCGAGTTCCCCACCGCAAGAGGAGTGTCCCCACATGTTTCATCCGGCTGAGTCACACCGTGGTTCTTCCAACGGCATGCGCGCGGCAACGCTCGCGATGCTCGCGGTCTTCACCGTTCAGATCGGCTGCAGCCGTGCTCCCGAAGCCAACCCGATGACCAAGGCGCGCGAGGCCCTGGCCGAGAACATCGTCTTCAGCGCCGTGGAGCCCGCGCAAGTCGTTGACGGGAGCCTGGAGCGGTTTGGCCGGCTGGGCATCGCGATGCATGACGAGGTGCCCCGTTTCATGAACTTCGTCCTGCGGCAGACGCTCGTCCGCGGCACGGAGGACGCCGTCCTCGAGGTGTATGACGAGAAGACCGGGGAGCGCACCATCTACACGGTGAACAACGAGACGGGCGACGCCTGGGTCCACCATGAAGGCGGCAAGCTGCACATGGTCTTCAACGCGGACAAGACCATCCTGGTGGGTGACAAGCTGGCCGCCAACGAGCAGGAAGCGGCCAGTATCCTCCTCGAGACCGGGGCGCTGGAAGCCGTCTCCGAGTACTCCCTGTTCACGATGATTGAAGTCATCAGCAAGTACCTTCCCGAGGACAATAATGGGAAGGGCGGCGCCGCGGCGGTGGTCGTCCTCATCGCGGTGGGCGTCTGGTACGTGGGCTCCACCGTCGGCTGCTCCCAGCAGTACCGGCGGAACGGCTGCAGGCTCACCGGGTTGAGCAACTACTGCCGCTCGTGGTGCGCCTCGTATTGGTGCCGCTGCTAGCAGGCCTCCCGGTGTTTCGAGCCAGGAACTGGAACCGTCCATGACTGTGTTGGTAAGGCACTGGCTCCTGGCCCTGCTTCTGGGGGCCTGCGCGTGTCGGCAGGCCCCCGGAGTGCAGGAGCGCGTCGTGGCGATCTACTCACGAGTGGATGTCGCCGAGTTGCAGCAGTCGCCGTGCTCGGATGCCCGCTGCCCGCATGTGGCCCTCGAGGACTTCTCCTGTCCCTCTGGAGTGAGGGCCGAGGTGCTCGTGCTCAGCGGACACAGCCTGCCGCCGAGCTATCTCAACGCGTCCCCGGAGGACCTCGCGCGGGTGGTTCGGTGCTATCGCCCGGACCTCATCGTCCTGGATACCTGCTACGGCTTCTCCACGCCGCTGCTCACGGCGCTCGCGGAAGAGGCGCCTGGGGCCTGGGTGCTGGGCTCCACGTACAAGCTGCCCCTCGATGGGCTGCTCTATGACGAGGGCTTCTTCCAGGCCGGGAGCCCCGAGCAGCGCGCTCGCTTCGTCCGGACGCGCTCTGGCAAGGCGCTCGAGTTGTGGCGGTTGGATGCGAAGGCCATGGACACGGCGCTCGAAGAGGTGTCGCGCTGGGAGCCCGAGGTGCTGGAGGCCCGGTTGGCGCGCAAGCACCCCAACCTCGTGAAGGTGGTGCTCCCGGGGGAGGCCACGGCGCTGGTCCCCGTTCCGCCCGAGAGGTTCCGGAAGCGATGAGCCTGCTCCTGGCCCTGGGCTCGGGTGTCGCGCTGGGCGTCGCCTTCCTTTGGACGTGGGCGCAGCCTTTGGCCTGGGTGGGCATCGCGCTGTTGGGGTGGGCGCTCCACCGAGCCAACGGCTGGCGCCAGGCCGCCGCGGCGCTGCTGCTGTCCGCGCTGGTGCGCCAGGGCGTGGCCCTGCACTGGTGGGTGGGGACGGCGGAGTTCTACACGGCCCCCTGGCTTCCTCCTCCGTTCATCGTGGCGTTTCTGGGCTGGACGGCCACGGGGGCGCTGTCCCAGGTGCCGCTGCTGGCGCTGGCGGCGCTGCCCGTGAAGCGGGTGCCTCCAAGGTACTGGTTGCCTTTGGGCTGGGTGCTGGGCGAGGCGGGGCTGGAGGCGTGGAGCGGCTTCTCCATGACGCACGTGCTGCATTCCCAGTGGATGCAGCCGCCAATCCTGAGGGCCGTGGGCTTCGTGGGGTGGGTGCCCACCCTGGTGCTCTGCCTGCTCGCCGCCGTGTGCGTTGGAGAGGCCGTGGCCCTGCGCTCGCGCCGCCTGTTGCTGCCGGCCGTGGGCGTCATGCTGGCCCTGGCCGCGCTGCCCCGGCTGCCCGTGGCGGACGATGCGCTCCAGGGGACGGGCGTGGTCCACATGGCCTCTTCCGTGCGGGTGCCGGAGTCGGTGCCCGAGGCCACGGAGCGGCTCATCTGGCCAGAGTCCACGGTCCGGGGGCTCCAGCGGGGGACCGAGGGGCGTGTGTCACGGCCGGAGGTCCTCGAGGCCTTCGATGCGCGCCTGCCGGTCCCCGCCATCGCGGGGCTGATGCTCCGAACGCCCGAGGGTTTTTTCAATGCCGCCGCCGCCTTTGATGCGGACGGGCGTCTGCGGGAGACCCGAGGCAAGTCCATCCTCGTCCCCATCGGCGAGCGCTCCATCTTCGGGCTTCAGGGAAGAGGGGAGCCGCTGCTCGCAAGCCAGGCGCGACCGCTGCTGTCCCTCGCGGGGCGGAAGGTGATTCCGCTCATCTGCTACGAGGCCTTCAGCCGCGCCACCGCCTTGCGTGGACGGGAGGCGGGAGGAGAGCTGCTCGCGGTCCTGGCCAGTGATCTGCCCCTGGCTGGAAGTCGCTTCGCCGTGGACCAGGCCATCGGCGGTGTGGTGATGCGGGCGGTGGAGCTGCGCATGCCCGCGGTGCGAGCCTCGCTGGGAGGCATCGCGGTGGTGGTGTCTTCCGACGGCCGCGTGCTGGCGCGGAGCGCACCGGGGGCGAGCAGCATCCTCATGCTGTCCCCGCCGCCGCGGATGGTGGAGGCGATGCAGGAGTAGGCAAGGTCCTCGTGGGCATGCGCCAGTCCTCGGGATGTCGATGTTCACGAGGTCAGGCGGCTGTGCGCGTGAAATGAGGCGACGGACCGGGTAGCAGCGAGGGCGCGGAACGGGCGTGCAGAGGTGCTTCGAGCTCCGCTGTGGCACAACTACGGGTTCTGCCACTGCTGAGAGGGGTCCAGCCGGCCGGTGTCGAGGAACGCAAGCCCGGCAGCGAGAGCCTGCTCTTTGGTCACTATCTGTTCGGCTGGATAGTCCCCCTCCTGTCCCCCGACGTTCAGCAGGGTCGTGCCGGTGGCTGGCTGGGAGCGCAGCAGGTTCCAGAACTGATTGTTGTCGAAGGTGGCGTACACGACGAACTGGCCGGCACCACCACCCATGGTCAGGTGCTGCTCTCCCTCCTGCAGGATGGTGACCATGGTGTGGCTGCGAGCGTCGAGTCGATCAAGAGCGCGCTCAAGGTCGGCCGATGACGCGCGGTCGACCTTCCACTCGTGGAGCATCAGTCCCTCCCAGCGGTCCCCGTGAATCATCGCCATCTTCGTCATCGCTCCAGGGAATGCTCTCAAGGTCCGTTTCCGACCCACAGCAGCCGTGCGAGGACGCTGAGTCCGCCGCGGCAATATGCGCCAGTGGGTCCGCGTGCGCCTTCTGAAACGCTGCACCCGGTAGGGCAGCCACTCGCCCTCGGCGCGGCTGGGTGGAGTGGTGACTGCCGGACAACGTTCGCTCCCTTCAGTGACGCTCCGCCGTGGCAGAGCTGCATCCTCGCAATGCAGCGTGTCCGGGGGGACGCAAATGACGACGCATCGGTGGTTGGTTGTCCTGCTCTTGGTCACTGGCTGTGCCGCAGCACCGGAGTACATCCGTGCCGGTGAGTTGCTCGACACGAGCGTGGATGACTCCGCGGAGGCCTGCGCTCAGTCAGCCGGGGACAATGACGAAGGCTGCTACGCGCCCTCCTGTGGCGAGGATGAGTGTGGCCTCTACCGCTGCGAGGACCTCGCCTCTCCGCCGTATGCACTGAGGCTCCCACCTGCCCGGGCTCCAGACGGGGCTACAGCGCGCATCCAGCGGTACTGGGGCGGAGCTGTTCCCCTTCCAGGGCGGCAGGCCGTCTTCATCATCCCGTGGTACCGGAGGGACAAATTGCCAAGCGTCAAGGCAGCGCGGAAGGCCATCGCAGACTGGAGCCGCCGCGAGAAGGAGCGACACCACATCTTCCCGCGTGCCTTTGAGGGGTACTTCGCGACTATCGGCATCGAGATCCACCAGTACACGCTTCTCGTCGGCGTCGCGGAACACCGGCGGGTGCATGAGGGGAAGGATGGTGGACCGTGGAATCGGGACTGGTTCGACTGGATTCAGGCGAACCGACTGCGTGCGACGCGTGCTGACCACTTCCGCCATGGCGGGAGATTGGTGGAGCGGTATGGTCTCCTTGGCGTCCCGATGACGTACTGGCAGCGGCTCTCGCTGGCCGCCGCCGCTGGAGAGTGAATGCGCTACTACACGCTGACCCGGCGACGCGTGGAGCGGTCGAAGTGGACCGGAGCCTACGATCTGGGACGGGAGTGGGGACTCCCCGGAGTGGCGTGCCCGACGTGCAAGGCGGTTTGGGGGGGCGGCGGATACGACTACCCGACGGTCGACCTCTCCGAGATGTCAGGGCGGCGGGACTTCGAACGGCCACGGTGCGTGCCCTGGGATCAATTCGTGAGCCTTCGGAATCGCGTGTTGCCGCTGGTGCCGCAGGGAGCCGTTGTGGAGCCAGGCACAGGGTTCGGCGCGTTGACCGGCAGGGCCAGGGGACGCTTTCCCCCCGTGGTCATCCACGTGCCGTGGATGCTCGTCGTTCAGCCGGCCGTGGTGGAGAGACTCAAGGGGCTCACGGGGGCCAGCCCAGTCCCGACACGCTTCAGGGCGCGGCCTGGGGTGGCCGACCTGGTGGAACTCGAGGTGCGGTCTGGCGGGCGCATCGCGGGCGCCGATGCCCATGGGGCCTGCAAGACCTGCAGTCGTACGGACTTTGTGCTGCCCCCCTTCGGTCAGTTGCGCCTGGCCGAAGTTCCCGACGTCGATTTCGCGCGGAGCTGTGCGTCTCTCGTGGTCGTGAGCGAGCGTGTCGTCGAACGGTTGGGCCGTGAGTTGGAGGAGTCGGAGATTGTCCCTCTGGATGTCACTGGCGGGGCCCTGACGACGCGTGCGGTGCGGCCACCTGCCGGGGCCACTCATCACCGCTGACGCTCCTGCTGTTCGCCACCCTGATTGCCCCCCAACTCCAGCGACAGACGTGGCGAGTCCTCCCGCCGCGTGGGGCCGGTGTCCTCGGTGCCCCGGGCGCATCCTGCCTTCCAGGTCGCGTGCATCGCCCACGACGTCCACCCTCCGACGTCGGGGAGTAACACTCGCCACACGTCACACGTCTTGGATGGGACGGCGCGCAAGGGTGTATCGAGACCCAAGCCCTGTCGCCGACGCTCGCAAGCCCATGTTTGCGTTTGACTCATCCTCTTTGTGGATTTTGTGTCAGTGAACAATGTATAAACGCGAAATCATGGGATTTCTTGCCGACCCGTGAATCCGGCAACGTGCCGGAGTGCTCATCCCTGGCAGGGGGCGCGGCCGTCCGCGCGGGTGTGAGACCTCGAATGCAACGCATGGTTGAGAAGAGCCAGTTGGCCTGGCGCGGGATGCTCGTGTGCGCGCTGGTGGCCCTGGCGGCCGGCTGTGACAACGCGGCGCCGGAGGCGGAGCCGACCGGGATGGATCCGGCGGAGGAAGTGACGGTGGACCCGACGAGGCACCCGGAGCGCCGCGGCATCGGTGCCATGGCGCTGCCACCCATGGGGCCGTCGGCGATGGTCGTCACGGTGGACCCGCGCTCGTCGCTCATCATCACCGACGACGCCATCGTGAGGAACTTCCCGCTCGTGCGGGTGATGAGTCAGCTGGTGACGCAGTCCGGTGTCGCGGGGCTGACGCCGCTGGCGCTCTTCCAGGACTGGTGGAACACGGCGAACCCGCCCAACTGCGGCCCGCTCTTCAACGGCTTCCAGTATCAGTGTCCTCGCATCGAGGGGAACCAGGCCTTCGTCAATCCCTTCCTCAGTCCGGGCACCAACCCCGACGAGTACGTCCCGCTGGCGCTCGTCAACCGCTTCGACCTGGCGCCGGCGTCGGGCGTGGACTGCGGTGAGTACCGCATCGTCTATGGCAAGCGCTCCGGCATCCCCGGCGGTGGCAATCGCAACCTGCTCATCTTCGAGGCGGTGCTGCCCAACCCCAATCCGACCGCCGGCCTCAATGGCTGTGCGCCGGTGGCCAACTTCTGGGCCTCGCTGACGGGCGCGGCGCTGGCCACCCGCATCGGCGGGCTGCAGAACTTCTACTTCACGGGCCTGCCGGGCTTCATGCCGGTGGTCCACATCGACAACTACGGCAACCGGACGACGGGGAGCGTGCCGACCGGGCAGGTGCGCACCAACCAGTTCATCCAGCCGCCGTGGACGCTGCGAGAGTTCAGCGTGCGGCGCACGATGTGCGGCAGCGTGCCCTGCCAGTTGAACTTCCGGCCGGTGACGGTGAAGGTCAACCCGGGCGGCACGTTGTTCGACCCCGTCTCCGGGCACCCGCTGGCGCCGTCCTTCCAGAACGTCCTGTTCCCCTCACAGGTGCCGGCGCTGGCCGTCACCGACATCAACCTGTTCAACAACACCATTCCGGACATGTTCAACAGCGGCCAGAGCAACGCGCAGGGCCCGGAGAACGACTACCGCTTCCAGTTCGGCCCCAACCCCAGCCCCTTCCGCACCAACATCCAGAACGAGCTGCTGCTGCTGGGCAGCCCGCTGCTGCCCCAGCACATCGTGGAGCGCTCGATGGCGCTGTCGTGCGGCGGCTGTCACGAGCTGAGCAACGGGGCGAACCTGGGCGGCGGCCTCGTCTGGCCTCCGTCGGGCGGCTTCGTCCATGTGGGTGAGCAGTTCGACCCGGCCCCCGGCCCGTTCGGCCCGCGCTTCCGCATCTCCCCCGCGCTCAACGCCGTCTTCCTGCCGCACCGCAGGGCCGTGCTGGAGACGTTCCTCAACTCCTCGTGCGGGGATGCCGTGTGCCAGCCTTGGGAGTCGCCCGCCGCGTGCCCGGCTGACTGCTAGCCCTCCTTCGCGCAGGCAGGCATGGGAGTGGGCGCGGAGAGGTGCGTATACTCCGCGCCCACCATGACGGCGGACTCCCTCAAGCAACAACTGCGGCGCACGCTGCGGCGCGACCTGTGGTTCACCCTCGCGCCCGCGGTGCTCCTCATCGGCATCGCCTTCGCCGCCGCGTTCCATTTCATCGAGCCCGCGCCTCCAAAGAAGCTCGTGCTGGCCCTGTCGCCCGACGAGGGCGGCTTCCGCTACTACGCGCGCAAGTACCAGGACTTCCTCTCCAAGCACGGCGTCACCCTGGAGCTGCGCTCGACGAAGGGCTCCATCGAGAACGTCGCGCTGCTGTCGGACGAGAACTCCGACGTCGACGTCGCCTTCGTGCAGAGCGGCACCGCGGGCGGCGAGAAGGCCGCGAGCGTCGTGTCCCTGGGCAGCCTCTCCTACGTGCCCCTCTGGGTCTTCTACCGGGGCGAGCCCCTGGAGGACGTGCGCCAGCTGAAGGGCCGCCGCATCGCGGTGGGGCCGGAGGGCAGTGGCACGCGCGCGCTCGCCGTCACGCTGCTGAAGGCCAATGGCATCGACCAGGCGCCCACGGAGCTGCTGCCGCTGGAGCGCGAGGCCGCCATCGAGCAGCTCAAGCAGGGCCACCTCGACGCCATCTTCCTCATCTCGCCCGCGGAGTCGCCCCCCATCCAGAAGCTGGCGGCGGTGCCCGGTGTGAATCTGCTCAGCTTCGCGCGGGGCGAGGCGTACGCGCGCCGCTTCCCGTACCTGACCCGGCTGGTGCTGCCGCGCGGCGTGTTCAACCTCGCCTCGGATATCCCCGCGCGGGACGTGGTGGTGCTCGCGCCGACGGCGAACCTCGTCGCGCGCGACTCCCTGCACCCCGCGCTCTCCTACCTCCTCATGCGCGCGGCCAGCCAAATCCACGGCAGCGCGGGCCTGCTCGATGGCGCCAGCGAGTTCCCCGCGCCGCGCGAGACGGGCTTCGCCCTCAGCAGCGAGGCCCGTCGCTACTACGAGGCGGGAATCCCGCTGCTCCATCGCTACCTGCCGTTCTGGGCGGCGAACCTGGTGGACCGGTTGTGGGTGATGCTGGTGCCCATCATCGCCGTGGTGGTGCCGCTGTTCCGCGCCGTTCCCGCGCTGTACCAGTGGCGCATCCGCTCGCGCATCGTCCGTTGGTACGCGCGGTTGAAGGAGATTGAAATCCAGCTCGATGAGAACCCCGGGCGGGACATGCTCGAGGACATGCTCAAGCGGCTGGAAGAGGCCGAGCGCGAGGTCAACCGCATCCCCATGCCGCTCGCCTACGCGGAGAACCTCTACTTCTTCCGCGAGCACATCGAGGTCGTCCGCCGCCGCCTCATCCGCCGACTCGACGGTGCGCGGGACGGGGTGGGCGCGCTCGTCCGCTCCGCCAACGCGTAGTCGGACCCCGTCTGGCGCGCGGCGCCCGGCTCGGAGGCAGGGACTGCTCCGCGCCGCCGCGCACGGGAGGCTCCAGGTCCGTGCCGCGCGCCGAGGTGCCGAGCGCCAGGCGCAGCACCTGATAGGCCCGAAGCAGCCTGCGGCGGGTATTCACATGGGTGATGCCCAGCTCCACGGCCATGCTGCGGCCATCCAGCTCCCGCTCGAAGCGCAGCAGGCACGCCCGCCGCAAGGGCTCCGGCAGCCGGTGGACGTGGCGCCACAGCAACTGGGACTGCTCCTGCTCCAGGACGAGCTGCTCCGGCGATGGGGCATGCGCCGGCTGCACTGCCTCGGACGGGGCCTCGTCGTCCTGCTCGGGCGGCTCCTCCGCGCGCCGGGCCCGCATGCGATGCAGGTCCACGCAGGCGTTGTGGAGGATGCGTGTCAGCCACGCCTCGGGGTTTCGCAGCCGCTGGACTTCCCGGGGCCAGGCCTCGGCGGCTCGCAGCATCGCGGTGCTCAATGCGTCCTCCGCGTCGGCCTGGTGGCCACCCAGGTGGCGCAGGCTCTTCGCGAGGAGCTTCGGGTGGTGGCACAGCCACAGCTCCCAGAATCCAGTCGTCTTCGCTTCCATGAGGGTTCTCACCGTTGGCAACCCCTCCGAGCGCCTCCTAGAGCAACCGCTGTGCCGGGGCGTGCTCCCTCGGAGAAGGGCGCAGGGGCGGGCGGCGCGGTGCTCGGCTGGCATGTCAGCGGCGTCGGCTGACATGTCAGCGTGTGCCAGCCTGGGGGCTCCCACGGTCCGTCGCGCTTCGGGCTCGTGTAGCCTGAGGGAGAACGCGGGCCCTGGCTCAGAGCGTCCCCCTCATGAAGCAGAGACTCCTCGACGACGTCTCCACCGCGAGTCCTCAGCGGCAAGGCGGTGATTCGCAGGCCACCGCGCACCTGCCGGCGCTGACGCTGGTCTCCCATCCGCTCGCCTCGCGGGTGGGGGAGCGGTTCGTGTTGGAGTCCCTGGCGCGCGGCAAGGAGGTGGCCCTGTCGCGCAACGAGCCGCTCTTCACGCGCGTGGGGGAAGTGATTGGCCGGCCGCTGGCGGACCCGTTCGTGAGCCGCCGTCCCCTGCGCTTCCTCCCGCGTCCGGAGGGTGGTGTCCGGCTGGAAGGGGATGCCGAGGGGACCCAGGTGATGGTGGGCGGGGTGCCAGGGGTGAGCTGGGACTTCCGACCGGAGGCGCTCGCGGCGGGGGTGACGCTGGAGCTGGCCGGGCGCGTGGTGCTGCTGTTGCACCGGGTGGCGGTGGACGAGGAGCGGTCCGCGGACACGTTGGGCATGGTGGGGCAGAGCTCCGCGCTGGGCCGGGTGCGCACGCGCGTCCGCCAGGTGGCGGACCTGGACGTGCCGGTGCTCATCCGGGGCGAGACGGGCTCGGGCAAGGAGCTGGTCGCGCGCGCGCTCCACCAGCGCGGCCCCCGTCGCAAGGGGCCCTTCGTCAGCGTCAACCTGGGCACGCTGGCCCGCGAGCTCGCCGCGGCGGAGTTGTTCGGCGCGCAGCGGGGCGCCTACACCGGCGCGTCCCAGAGCCGCGAGGGCTTCTTCCGCGCCGCGCACGGCGGCACGCTGTTCCTGGATGAGGTGGGCGAGGCTCCCGCCGAAGTGCAGGTGGCGCTCTTGCGCGTGCTGGAGACGGGGGAGGTGTACCCGGTGGGCGCGCACACTCCCATCGCCACGGACGTGCGACTGGTGGCGGCGACGGACGCGCCCCTGGAGGACCTCATCGAACAGGGCCGCTTCCGGGCGCCCCTGCTGCACCGGCTCTCCGGCTACTCCATCCAGATGCCCCCGCTGCGCGAGCGGCGGGAGGACATCTCGCTGCTCTTCCACCACTTCGCGCGGGTGGAGCTGGAGGGGCTGGGGGAGGCCTGGCGCCTGGAGCCCACGGACCCCTATGCGGAGCCGTGGCTGCCGGCCGCCCTGGCGTCACGGTTGCTGCGGCACGACTGGCCCGGCAACGTCCGCCAGCTTCGCAACGTGGCCCGCCAGCTCGTCATCAGTGGCCGGGGGCAGGCTCGCCTCCAGGTGGACGCCACGCTGGAGGCGGAGCTGGCACCGAAGCCCTCGGGCGAGGAGGCGCCAATCCATGAGCCCACGCCCGTTGCCCGTCGCAAGCCCTCGGACGTGACGGAGCCCGAGCTGCTGGAGGCGCTGCGCGAGTGCTCCTGGGACTTGAAGAACACGGCGGAGAAGCTCGGCATCACCCGGGCGTCGCTCTACAACCTCGTCGACCGCAGTCCCCACATCCGCACGGTGAAGGACCTGGGCGCGGAGGAAATCACCCGCTGCTTCCAGGCCTGCGGTGGCGACCTGGACGCCATGGTGCGGAAGCTGGAGGTGTCCCGTCGCGCCCTCCAGCGGCGGGTCAGGGAGCTGGGCCTCGAGCCTCCCGAGTCATGAAGCCGTGGGGCGTGGCAAGCTCCACGGGCCACCGTCCGGGTCGGGCCAGTCCCGCGCATCCCAAGCGACGTGGCGGGGAGGCTTGCACCATGGATGGGCACTTGAAGCATTGGCCGGGCGTCGTCATGTTGTCGCTGGGGTGGAGCTGCGCGCCCGACACGTCGGGGCCCGCGGAGGTCGATGCGCGGGGCGTGCAGTCCCAGGCGGAATACGACGCCTCCGCCTGCGCCAAGCTCCATGCCGTGCCCTGTCCCATGGTG
Organism: Myxococcus sp. CA033; assembly: GCF_013336625.1. NCBI lineage: Bacteria > Pseudomonadati > Myxococcota > Myxococcia > Myxococcales > Myxococcaceae > Myxococcus > Myxococcus sp. CA033. The sequence continues at coordinate 40,194 of NZ_JABUMU010000020.1, forward strand.
GACGGGGATTGCCCCAAGCCCGAGGAGGGGACGCTGTGTTTCATCACCATCTCCCTGGGGGCCGACCCCGTGACGCCTCCCCGAAGCTGCGTCTGGCAGCGACACCTGCTCAAGTTTCAGCTCGCCCCGGGTGTCCCCTGGGCGTTGCTCAAGTTCCATGGAGAGGGCGCCGACGCCATCTTCGAGAACTACAACAAGGACGACATCAAGCTGGTGGCGGGGCCCATGTCGAGCTGGTGCCGCAGGGTCCGTCGCAATGCGGTCTGGAAGGACTACCCCTTCGTCGTCTCGACCGACACGGGCGAGGGCCAGCCCGGGGACCTGGAAGTGGTCAGGGATCCCAACGAGCCCGAGGAGGAGTGACGCTCCAGCTCTTCACGGAGGCATCGCGCGGGAGCGGCCCGGCTCCGTGAGCAGGGGCGCCCAGGTCCGAGCGAGCAGGGGGCGCGCGGTGAGCGCGCTCGACAGGGCTTCCCGCGCGCGTGCCTGCTGACCGGGATGCTCGGCCGGGAAGGCCCGGGCCTGGGTGAGCTCCAGCGCCGCATGCAGCGCGCGCGCCTCTTCATCGTGGGGGCGCGCTTTCAGCACCGGGGCCACCCATGACAGGCCGCGCTCCAGCACCTCGCGAGGGTCCTTGTCCGCGCGCCGCCGCGCCAGCGCCCAGTCCAGGTGAAGCCGCGCCAGTGCGCGCCGGTCATCGTGGGGACGGGAGCTGACGGCGAGGGCGGCCTCGTGGGCCTGCTCGGCGCGAGTGAAGGCGGCCTCCCAGTCCTTCGCGTGGAGGACACTCCAGGCCGCGCTCAGGCCGCGAGCCTCCGCGGCGTAGCGCAGCGCTTCCTCGTCCCGGGGGTTGCGTCGCAGGGCCTCACCCAGGGCCTGCTCGGCGGCGTCGAGCTCGGGCCTGGCGTCTGTGCCTCGCTCCAGCGCGAAGGCGGCGAGCACCCGGTGGGCCTGTCCCAGGTTGGCCCAGGCCGTCGAAAGGTCCGGCTGGAGCGCGAGCGCGGCGCGGGCCTCGCGTTGCGCGGCGCGGGCGTCGTCTCGCGGGTCTTCTCCCCGGGCCAGGCGATGGGCCGCGCGGGTGGCGTGGGCTTCCGACAGGTTGCTGTGCGGCAGGCCCTGCTTCGGGGCCAGGGCCAGGGCGCGGCTGAAGGATGCATGCGCTTCGTCCAGGGCGGGGAAGGGGGCCTCGCCGCGAAGCCACGCGGCCCGCGCGCGCTCCAGGTGCACCAGCCCCACGCCCCCGTGGAGCTGGGGCACGTCCGCGTTGAGGGCCAGCGCGCTCCGGTACGACGCGAGCGCGGTGTCCAGGGAAGGACTCGCGTCGCCTCCACCGTCGCGCAGTCGCGTGGCGCGCAGCGCGTGGACCTGGGCCTCGTAGAAGTGGCTGACGAGGTTGCGGGGATTGAGCGTCCGCGCCTTCTCCAGCGCCTGTCGCGCGCGCTCCAGGTCCGCGTCCGCGTCGGGGTTGCGAGGGTTCGACGCGCGCTTGAACCAGGCGCTGCCCAGGTTGATCCACGCGTCGGGCAGCGCCTCGTCGATGCGGATGGCGGTGAGGTACGCGTCGATGGCGCGCTTGCGATGGCCGAGCGAGTCCTCGCCCACCGCGTCCTCGTGGTCCGCCCACACCTTGAAGATGAGGCCCAGGTTGGAGTGGTAGTCGTAGCCGCGCTCCTGGAGCGCCACGCCGTCGAAGGCCTCGATGGCCTGCTTCAGCGATTCCCGGGGGTCCTCGCTGCGCGCCTGTTGAATCCGGGCGCGCTGCCAGAGCACCAGCCCCAGCGCGTGGCGGACCTCGCTGCTCACGGGGTCCACGTCGAGCGCGGCCCGGGCCGCCTTCAGCGCCGCCTGGAGCGCGGCTTCCGCGTCGCCACCCTGTCGGCTCCGGAACTCGGCGAGCCTGCGATGGAGGTGGGCCTTGCGCACCAGGGACGGCAGGTGTCGGGGCGACGCTGTGAGCGCGCGCTCCAGGGCTTCGAGTGCCCGCTCGATGTGCGGTGTCACGTCACCCTGGCCATACAGGCCCATGCGCAGGGCCACCTGCTCGACGCCGGCCAGGGCCAGGTGTGACTCCGGCAGGCTCTCCGCCAGGGACGCGGCGCGGACATGGGCCTTCCTCGCCGCCTCCAGGTCTTCTTGCGCGCGCTCGCGACGTCCCGCGTCCCAGTGCCCGGTGGCGCGCGCCACCAGCACGTCACCCCTCAGGAGCGGGGCCTCGAAGAACCAGGGCAGCCGGTCTCCCAGCGCATCCAGCCGCTCCAGCGCGTCCTCGTACCGCTCCTCGTGGTACGCGAGCAGGGCCGCGACGTACTCGGCCGGGGGCAGGTCGGCGCCGCTGCCCTGTCGCAACCACGCCAGCGCGGGCTCCCGGTAGAGCGTCACCAGCTCGCGCCGCCGCGCCTGTCGCTCCGAGGCGGGCAGGTGCTCGTAGGCGCGCAGCCGCTCCTGGTAGAGCTGCCCGAGCGCGAGCGCCAGCGCGCACGCGACGCGAGGCGTGCGGGTGCCATGCTTCCACGCGGCCTCCAGGTGCTCCCGGGCCCGCGCCGGTTCTCCGAGCGCCAGCCAGCCCCGGCCCAGCGCCTCGTTGCCCGGCCCGAGCGCGTGCTCGCCGCCCTCGCGCATCTCCCCCGCGATGTCCGCGAGGCGCGTCTCCAGCACGTGCCGCTCATTCCGGGTGTCGTGCAGTCGCGCCAATGCGGTGTAGCGCGCGCGGGACTCCACGTGCTCGGCCAGCTCGGAGAAGCGCCGCGCCAGGTGTTCGCGCACGTCCGCGTCCCGGCGGGCCAGCACGGCCTGCACCCCGGCCAGCAACATCAGCAGGCCCGCCACCGCCGCGAGCAGCAACCCACGCCAGTGTCTGCGCGTCAGCCGCGCCAGCCTCCAGGCCGTCCCCACCGAGCGCGCGAGCACCGGCTCCCCGTCGAGGAAGCGTTGCAGGTCCTCAGCGAGCGCGCGCGCCGAGTCGTAGCGGCCCGCGCGCTCCTTCTCCAGACACTTGAGGACGATGGCCTCCAGGTCCGCGGGAACCTCGGGCGCGAGCACTCGAGGCGGTGTGGGGTCCTCGGTGGGGATGCGGCTGAGCACCTCCAGCGCGTTGCCCCCGGGGATGGGCGGCTGGCCCACCAGGAGCGCGTAGAGCGTGGCGCCCAGGGCATAGACGTCCGCGCGGCGGTCCAGGCGGTTCACCTCTCCGCGCGCCTGCTCCGGCGCCATGTAGTGCGGCGTGCCGAGGATGGAGCCCGTGGCGGTGGCCCCCTCTCCCGGGTCCCTGGCGAGGCCGAAGTCCATGACGTACGGCTTCCACTGCCCGTCGGCCGTGCACTCCACCAGGATGTTGGACGGCTTGAGGTCCCGGTGGATGAGGCCCGCGCGGTGGGCGGCGTGCACGCCCTCGGCGGCCTGGGCCAGGATGAGCGCCTTCTGCTCCAGGCTGAGCACGCCCGCGAGCTGGTGGAGGGGCTGGCCGTCCACGTACTGCATGGCGATGTACGCGCGGCCCTGGACCTGGCCCACTTCGTACACCTTGCACACCCGCTCGTGGTCCACCCGTGCCTGGGCCTGCGCCTCGGCGACGAAGTGCCGCGCCCGGTCCGAGTCGTCGTCCCTCACGAACTTGAGCGCCACGGGGCGACGCAGCACCGGGTCCTGGACCAGGAAGACGCGCCCCATGCCGCCCTGTCCCAGGAAGCGGATGGGCGCGTAGCGCTCCCAGCCCGGCACGGGGAAGCCAGGCTCCGGCTCCGGCTCCAGCGCCTTGGGGGGCCCCACATGGCCGGTGGCGGTGGGGGCGCCCACCAGCGCGCCCTGGAGGGCCGCGCGCGACGCGCTCCTCAGCGAGGCGAGCGTGTGCTCGGACAGTCGCCCCCGCTCCCGCAACAGCTCCAGGGGCGCGGCCTCGCGTCGCAGGGCCTCCGCCCGCAGCGCCTCCACTTCGCTGTCCGAGAGCAGGCCCTCGAAGAGCACCGCCCGCAGCTCCGCCTCGTAGTCCTCGCGCATCGGCGTTCCCAGGCTCGTGTGTCCGCGGCCTTCTCTACCGAGACGACGGGCGGGACGTTTTGTACCACCCGCCCCCCACGACATCCCCCGTGCACGGGGCGGGCCTCGTTGATATGCAGGGGGCGCCGGACGACGGTCGTCGTCGTCCCGCGTGTCCCCTGGAGGCCCCATGCACGCCGACATTCATCTTGCCGCGGTGGGAGTCCTGTTCACCCGGAGGACGCGGGCCTGGTAAGGCCGGCGTGAAGGCCCGTCACAGCGCGGTCCACGTCCCCCCGGGTGCCCCTGAAGAACCGAGGTGCGCCGCAGGCACCGCTCTGTCCGGAGTCTTTCCACGTGTCACTTGAAACCTTTGGTTGGGGGCCCGAGCTGGCCCAGGCTTTCTCCGTCGTCGTCGCGTCGTCCCCTCTGCCCCTCGTCCCCGGCCGCGTGGTGCGCCAGCACCGAGGGCTCGTCTCCGTACAGACCGCCGAGCGCACCCTGTGGGCGCGCACGGCGGGAAAGCTGCTCCACCAGGCCCCCGGCGCCGAGTCGCTGCCCACCGTGGGGGACTGGGTCGCGATGCTCATGCCTCCCGGAAAAGGGGAGGGAATGCTGCACGCCGTCCTGCCGCGCAAAAGCCTGCTCGTGCGCCGGGAGGTCGGCCGCGAGCAGGGCGGCGGCCAGCTCATCGCCGCCAACCTGGACGTCGTGCTGCTCGTCGCCGGGCTGGATTCGAACTTCAACCCCCGCCGCATCGAGCGCGCGCTCACCCTGGCCTGGAGCAGCGGCGCCACCCCCGCGGTGCTGCTCACCAAGGTGGACCTCCACGACGACGCGACGTCGCTCGTCCAGGCCGTGGAGGCACTGGCCCCCGGGGTCCCCGTGCTCGCGCTGAGCTCATGGACTGGCGAGGGGCTCGACGCGGTGCGGGCGCTGCTGCCCTCCGGCAAGACGGGCGCGCTTTTGGGCTCCTCCGGCGTGGGCAAGTCCACCCTCGTCAACCGGCTGCTGGGCGAAGAGCGCCTGGCCACCCAGTCGGTTCGCGTGGAGGATGACAAGGGGCGTCACACGACGACGCACCGCGAGCTGTTCCTCCTGCCCCACGGCGCACTGCTCATCGACGGCCCTGGGATGCGCGAGCTGGGGCTGATGGGGGATGAGGAGGAAGGCATCGAGCAGACCTTCGCCGACATCCTCGAGCTGGCGGAAGGGTGCCGTTTCAACGACTGCACCCACCAGGGCGAGCCGGGGTGCGCCGTGCGCGCCGCCGTCAAGGCCGGAACACTTCCCGAGGAGCGGCTCTCGAGCTTCGAGAAGCTCCAGAAGGAGAAGGCGTTCCAGTCGCGCCAGGCGAGCCCCGCCGCGCAGCGTGAGCAGCGCAAGTTCGAAAAGGGCCGCACGATGATTGGCTGGGAAGTCTCTCGCGCCAAGCGCCGCCGCGACTGAACCCCCCGGGCTGAAAATCGCCGCGGAAATCCCGCGCTCAAGGATTTGGACCCGTCGCGTTTGGATATTTCGAAAGGTGGGGACACCCGGGCAGAGCCGGGGTGTCCAAGGGGTTCAGACGCAGAGCGTCTGAAGGGCGGTTGGGGGGAGTGTCCGGGCGGTTTGCCGGCACTCGAGTTTTCGAACGCACTGCGTTCGAGGGGGGACGAGGCGCGCCGGGGGGCTCGCCTCTGACCTTATGAGGGGGCGCCCCTGGGGAGGGGCGTGGCTTCCGGAGGGCATGCCGAGGGGCGTGCCCGACGTTGGACCGGAAGTTCGAATTCGAGCAGTCCATACGGCGGGGAGCGCGTCGAGGGGGCGCGCTCCCCGCGGTTCTTTTCAGGGCCCGTCCAGGCCCGCCGCACGTGAGCTACCGCGCGGAGTCGGACGAGGGCATCAGCTTGATGGGCTGACCGTCGTCGCCCGTCACCACGTCACCCGTGGTCTTCTGCTGCTGCACGCTGGGCTCTCCCACGGAGAAGGTGGCCACCTTCGTCATCGGAGCGCCTCGGAAGGTGCCGCTGATGGCGACGACGAGGAGCGAGCGCCCGTCGCCCGGGGTGAAGTCCACGTCCAGGGTGGTGGTGGTGGCCTGCTCGAAGCGGGCGCCCCGCATGGGCGTGGTTTCGCTCGTCACGCGCAGCCCGTCCAGGCCGGAGATGTCCACCTGGACGTCGTCCGCGGGGCCCTGGAAGCGCAGGGTGACGGTGGCCTTGTCGCCGGCCAGACTGGCGCCCACCTCCACGGGCGCGCTGATCTTGCCGGTGGTGGCCCCGTTCGCCTGCGACGCGGTGTCCGCCGTGCCACTCCCGGCGGGGCTGCTCTTCGCGGGAGACGTGCAGGCCACCGGCGCCACGAGCGCGAGGAGGCCGGAGAGGAGCGCGGGTGCGATGCGATTCATGAGAACTCCTGGGGGAGACTGAAAGAGGCGAGGTCCGTTCATGGGCTGGTGATGGAGACGGAGTAGTTGTAGGTGCCCGTGCTGTCCTTGAAGCCCGTCACGATCAGCACGTATTGACGGTCCGCCTGGCTGGAGAAGCGGAAGGACTCCGTGCCTCTGAGGAAGTCGTCGGCGAAGCCCGCTCGGGTGCCCTGCTGGAGGGCCTGGATGCCCACGTCCTCGGTCGAGTTGGCGGAGATGATCACCGTCCTGCCCGTGCCGTTGAAGACGTAGTACCGGTTCTGCTGTTGCTGGTTGGAGGGCTTGCCACCCGTGAGGGTGCCGTTGGCGTTGTACGGCAGCGACGACACCGTGGTGTACATGGCCGCCAGTTGGGTGTCGCCTTCGCCGAAGGCGGAGCGAATCGAGCCGATCTGGTAGTGGGCCGCGAGCGTGTCCAGGGCCGCCGCGTTGATGCCCGGCTGCGCCTTGAGCCCGTGGATGAAGGAGCCGATGGTCGTCAGCGCGGGCGTCGTCTTCTGCGGTCCCACCAGCACGTCGTACAGCGTGCCCAGGCCGATGTTCACCTGGTCATACGAAGCCTCGGCCGCGCTCGAGGCGTCGAAGATGTCATAGAGCAGCCGCATGACGCTGAACTCGGAGAAGGCGCTCGGCGTCGGGTCGTCCGTGGACGCCGTCTCCATGTCGAAGCCGAAGGCGGTCTGCCGGCCTGCTCCCCAGGAGGTGTCGACGTAGAGGGGGTCCGGCAGGAGGATGGCGGAGAGCGCGTTGCCGTAGCCCTCGCCGAAGGCGATGCGCGGATCCAACACGTCGCCGCCGATATGCTGGCCGCCCGGGTTGTCCGAGCGGGAGAGGTTGGACTCGAAGTAGTGCCCCCACTCGTGGACGATGACGTGGTCGTCGAACTCGTCGGTGTCCGCGCCCTCCTTGCCCAGCACGTAGATCTCATTCTCCGAGGGCGAGAAGTGCGAGGTGCCAATCTGCCCGGTGGAGGTGTCTCCGCTGTTGTTGCGCTCCGCGATGTTGTTCGGGCTCCAGTTCACCTTGAGCGGCGGAAAGGGGACCGTGCGCACGGCGAGGAAGGCCCGTGACGCGGTGTACATGCTGTCCAGGATGGCGAAGGGCGCGGCGACACGCTGGCTCGGGTTGTAGGAGGAGCCCGTCCAACCGTGGCCCGCGTGCAAGTCCCTGCTCGTGGTGCCGCCGGTGATGGTGGCGGACACGGCCCAGATGGCGTTGCGCGCCGTGTTGTCCTCCACCTGGATGGCGGGCGTGGTCGTCTTGGCCAGGGTCGCGAGCGTCAGGTTGGCGCCGGTGCCGGCGGTGTAGGTGAGCTGGTAGCGGCCGTCCTCGTCCGTCGTCGCCGTGCCGAGCACGGTGGTGCCCCGCATCACCTGGACGGTGGCGTTGCGCACGGGCCGCACGCTCGTCTGTGCGAAGGCCAGCATGCCGCCACGGGTGGGCGTGGTCGTGAGGATGGCTGGAACGAAGTCGTACGTCACCCTGCCGGTGAGGGTGGCGGTGATCGGCGGGCCCGCATCGGGCTCGGGCACCCCCGCATCGGGATTGCCTCCGCCGTCGGGCTCGTCGTCGTTGCCGTTGTCGGTACAGCCGAACATGGTGAGACTGAGCGCGAGCGCCAGCATCGCGCTGGTGCGGCCCCAGACCGATTTGCGAGACACGTACATTCCGTCCTCCCCCTTCCTTTCGCTTTCGATGGGTGGCGGGCATTCTCGGCGGGTCCTCCTGGAACTTCAAACGTTGGAGGGCGGATGCGGCCCGTGAGCCGCGAATTGTCGGGGAAGGGTGTGCACTCTGGCCGGGAGCGTCCGGGCGTGCGGGCCCGTCCTCGAGGCTCGGCAGGCAGGCCGGCCTCGCCTCGGACCCAGGTGTGGGTTGGCGTTGGAGCAGGGCGCGCGCATCGTTCACGCAGGCGTCGCGCGCGCGGGGGGCGAGCGACCCCCTGGCCCATCGTCTCCTCGCCATGCCCTCTTCGACCGACAGTCCGAGCCTGCCTCACCCCGTCGGGAGGGATGTGCCTGTCGAGGGCGGCGAGAGCTTCTTCCAGTCCGTCGTCACCAGCATGGCGGAGGGCGTGGTGGTGGCGGACGAGCAGGGGAGGTTCGTCTTCATCAACCCCACCGCGGCGCAGTTGATGGGGGTGGACGCCTCGGGCACGGCGCTCTCCGAGTGGTCGTCGCACTTCGGCCTCTTCCTGCCGGACCAGGTCACGCCGTATCCCCCGGAGGACCTGCCGCTGGCGCGCGCCATCCGGGGCGAGTCGATGAGTCAGGTGGAGATCTTCCTTCGCAACCCCGAGAAGCCCTCGGGCGTCTGGCTGCTGGTGAGCTGCCGACCCGTGCGGGACGCGAGCGGAGCACCGCGCGGCGGGGTCGCCGTCTTCACCGACATCACCGAGTTCAAGCGGGCCGAGCAGGCCCTGCTCGAGAGTGAGCAGAAGCACCGGACGCTCTACAACAACACGCCGGTGATGATGCACTCCATCGACCGCGAGGGCCGGCTGATCAGCGTCAGCGACTGCTGGCTGTCCACGCTGGGCTACCGGCGCGAGGAGGTGCTGGGCCACGACTCGGTGGAGTTCCTGTCCGAGGAGTCCACGCGGCTTGCCCGGGAGAAGGTGCTGCCCGCCTTCTTCGCGACGGGCTTCTGCAAGGACGTCCCGTACCGGCTTCGCAAGAAGAACGGCGAGTACCTCGATGTGTTGCTGTCCGCCATCGCCGAGCGCGACTCGAGCGGCGCGTGGGTCCGCTCGCTGGCGGTGCTGCTCGACGTGACGGAGCGCAAGCGCGCGGAGGAGGCCCTCCTGCAGAGCGAGCAGCAGCTGCGGGCCATCCTGGACAACGCCACCTCCATCTTCTTCCTGCTCGACACCCAGGGCCGCTACGTCTTCGTCAACCGGCAGTGGGAGCTGATGTTCCGCCGCACCCGCGAGGACGTCATCGGCAAACAGGTCCACGACCTCTTCCCGCCGGAGGTCGCGGACGGCTTCCATCGGATGACCGACGCGGTGCTCCAGCGACGGATGCCGCTGGTCCAGGAGGAGCGCATCCCCCAGGAGGACGGCCTCCACACGTACATCACCCAGAAGTTCCCGCTCATGGACGCCCTGGGCGTGCCCTATGCCGTCTGCGGCATCTCCACGGACATCACCGAGCGCAAGCGCCTGGAGGAAGCGCAGCGGTTTCTCGCCGAGGCGAGTCGCGAGCTGGGCACGTCGCTCGACTACGAGACGACGCTCCAGCGCGTCGCGGAGCTGACGGTGCCCCGGCTGGCGGACGTGTGCGTCGTCTTCATCCCGGGGGAGGGCGGGCGACTGCGTCCGGTGGCGGTGTCGGCCCGAGAGCCCGGGCAGGCCGAGGATGTGCGAGCGCTGCTCTCGGCCCACCCGCTGCTTCCAGACGTCCACCGGGGCCCGGTGGCGGTGATGGCGACGGGGCGCTCGGAGTGTTCGCGATTGCCTGGGGGCATCCTGGACAAGGATGGGCTGGATGCGAGGCAGTGGCGCCGCGTGCGCGCGTTGGGCGGTCGGCCCTCCCTCAGCGTGCCGCTCCAGGCGCGCGGCCGGAGCCTGGGCGTGCTGACGCTCCTGTCGACGTCGCGGTCCGCGCGAAGCTTCGGCGCGGACCAGGTGGCGCTGGCGGAGGAGCTGGGGCGCCGCGCGGCCTTCGCCATCGACAACGCACAACTGTACCGCAAGTCCCAGGAGGCCATTCGCGTCCGCGACGAGTTCCTCTCCATCGCCTCCCATGAGCTGAAGACGCCGCTGACGTCCATGAAGCTGCGCATGCAGCAGATGGCGGCCCTGCTGTCGCGGCCCCGGCCCGACTCGACGCTCGCCGCCAGGCTGTCCAGCATGCTCTTCGTCTGCGAAAGCCAGCTGTCCCGGCTGTCGCGACTGGTGGAGCACCTGCTCGACGTCTCCCGCATCCACGAGTCGCGGCTCGCCCTGCGCCCGGAGGAGATGGACCTGTCGGTGGTGGCGCGTGACGTGGCGGCCCACCTCCGGGAGCAACTGGAGAAGGCGGGCTGCGAGCTGGTGTTGGAGGCGCCGCCGTCGCTGCCGGGCCGCTGGGACAGGCTTCGCGTGGAGCAGGTGATGATGAATCTGCTGACCAACGCGGTGAAGTATGGGGCGGGCCAGCCCATCTGGATGCGGCTGGCCTCCCACGACGAGCGGGTGTGGCTGAGCGTGGAGGACCGGGGGATGGGCATCCCCCGCGAGGCCCAGGCGCGCATCTTCGAGCGCTTCGAGCGCGCCGCCTCACCCAACTACGGAGGGCTGGGGCTGGGCCTCTTCATCACCCGACAAATCGTGGAGGCCCACGGTGGCCGGGTGTGGGTGGAGAGCGAGCCGGGGCGGGGCGCCCGCTTCGTCGTCGAGCTGCCCCAGTGGACTCACGTCAGCGGGCCTTCCACCAGCCGCAGCACGTCCGCCAACACGCCGGACGCCGTCACCGCCGCGCCCGCGCCGTAGCCCCGGATGACGAGCGGCGTGGGGCTGTAGCGCTCGGAGAGGAAGCTGAGCGCGTTCTCTCCGCCCTTCACCGCCGCCAGCGGGTTCTCCAGGGGCACGGCCTTCAGGCCCACCGCGCAGCCCTCCTGTCCGACGCTGCCCACGTACCGCAGCACCTTCCCCTCGTCGCGCAGGCGCTCCACGCGGCGCTGGAAGGCGGCGTCGATGCTCGGCAGCCGCTCCAGGAACGCGTCGAGCGGGCCGTCCGCGTCGAAGTCCGTGGGCAGGAGCGACTCCAGCGCCACCTGCTCCAGCTCCACCTCGCGTCCCAGCTCCCGGGCGAGGATGAGCACCTTGCGCGCCACGTCGGTGCCCTGCAGGTCGTCGCGAGGGTCCGGTTCGGTGAAGCGCTTCTCCATGGCGGTGCCCACCGCCTGTGACAGCGGCACGCCCTGTTCGGTGAGGCCGAGGATGAAGGACAGCGAGCCGGAGAGGATGCCTTCGATGCGGTGCACCTGGTCTCCGGTGCGCAGCATGTTCTTCAGCGTGTCGATGACGGGCAGCGCCGCGCCCACGTTCGTCTCGTACAGGAAGCGGCGCTGGTGGCGCGAGGCCGTCTCGCGGATGGCGCGCCAGTGGGCCATGCGTCCCGCGTTGGCCTTCTTGTTGGCGGTGACGACGTGGAGCCCCGAGGCCAGGAGGGACGGGTAGGCGAGCGCCACGTCCTCGCTGCTGGTGCAGTCCACGAAGATGGGACGGCCCGGGCGCTTCTCGCGCGCCTGCTCGCGGAAGGAGTCCAGCGACGCGGACGCGGTGCCCGCCTCCAGCTTCTCCTTCCACTGCTCCAGGGGGATGCCCGCCGGCTCGATGACGCCCTTGCGGCTGTTGGCGATGGCGCACACCCGCAGGTCCACGCCCTGGGCGCGCAGGTGGGGGGCCTGCTGACGAATCTGCCGCATCAGCTCCCCGCCCACGCTGCCCACGCCGGCCACCAGCAGCTCCACCACCTCCGTGGTGCCGAAGTAGCGGTGGTGCACGTGGGCCATGGCGCGCGGGCCGTCCGCCTCGGTGATGACGGCGGAGATGCTGCGCTCACTGGAGCCCTGGGCGATGGCGGCGATGCTGCAACCCACGTCGGCCAGGCCACTGAAGAAGGTGCCGGCCACGCCCACGCGGTGGCGCATGCCGTCGCCGACGATGCTGAGCACCGCCAGCTGGCCCTGGCGCTCAATCGTGTCCACCTTGCCGGCCTCGCGCTCCACCTCGAACTCGGTCTCCAGCGCGCGCACGGCGGCGTCGGACTCCGACTGCTGCACGCAGAAGCTGATGGAGCACTCGCTGGAGCCCTGGGTGATGAGGACCACGGAGATGCCGGTGCGGGCCATGGACGCGAAGACGCGCGCGGCGGTGCCCGGCACGCCCTTGAGGCCCGCGCCGGCGATGTTGATGAGCGCCACGTCGCGCAGGAAGGACAGGCCGCGCACGGGGTGGTCCGGCGGCGCGGCGGAGTCCGTCACCAGGGTGCCGGGGTGCTCGGGGCGGAAGCTGTTGCACACGCGCACGGGGATGCCGCGCTCGCGGGCGGGGGCAATCGTCTTGGGGTGGAGCACCTTGGCGCCGAAGTACGCCAGCTCCATCGCCTCCTCGAAGCTCACCTCCGCCAGCGGGAAGGCCTCCGGGACCAGCCTCGGGTCGGCGCTGAAGATGCCGTCCACGTCCGTCCAGATTTCCAGGAGCCGGGCATCCAGCGCGGCCGCGGCCAGCGCCGCCGAATAGTCCGAGCCGCCGCGTCCCAGCGACAGCGTCTTGCCGCGCTCGTCACCGCCGAAGAAGCCCGGCATCAGCATCAGCCCGGGGCCGCTCGCGTCGCGCAGCGGGGCGAAGCGCGCGCGAATCTCGTCCATGCGCGGCGTGGCCTGGAGCGGGTCTCCCGTGCAGATGAGCACGTGGCGCGGCTCCACCGCGTGCGGGGACAGCTTGCGCGCCGACATCAGCGCCTCCAGCAGCAGACAGGAGGCGCGCTCGCCCAGGCCGGACAGGTGGGCGAGCACGGAAGGGGAGCACTCGCGCAGGAGGCCCACGCCCTGGAGCAGGCCGCGCAGCTCGGTGGAGATGGCCGCGAGCCCCAGCTCCAGCGGCGCGAGCGCCTCCAGCTCGCTCCCCAGCTCCCGGGCGATGGAGAGGTGGGTCTGCTCGAAGCGGGAGAGCGCGGCGTCCACCGCGCCGCCCTCCTGCGCGAGCCGCGCCGTGTCCACCAGGAGGTTGGTGATGCCGGTGACGGCCGAGGCCACCACCATCACCCGTGTCTCCTTGCGGGCCTGCTCCACCAGGTCCACCACGCGCCGAATCTGCGCGGTGCCGCCCACGCTCGTCCCGCCGAATTTCATCACGCGCATGACGGCACCTCGTGGAGGGCGGGGCGGCGCGAGACTGCGGACTGGCGGGGCGTCGTCGAGGTCTGGGTCTGCATGGCGTTCCAGGTGGGTGGAGGAAAACGAAAAAGGCCCCGCGCCGGGGAGCGCGGGGCCAGGTCGGAAGCACTGCCGATTCCGAGCTAGACCTCCCGCGCTCCGCGAGGAGTCGTGGTGGTAGTGGTCGTCGTCGTCGTGCGAGTGGAGGGAGCGGTCGCCGCGCGCGCGAAGGACGAGGACGTCTGTCCCCGGGTCCACGCGAAGTCCTGGCGCATGCCGTTCACGAAGTGGAACGCTGACCGATGACCCCGGTGCGAGTCAAGCCACCCTCCCGAACGAGCGGGCGAGGGCCGTGTCGCTCCATCAGTCCCACGCCACCTGGTGGAGCGTCAGGGCGTCCTGCTTGCCCTTGACCCGGGTGGGCGGCAGCGTCGTCAGGCGCCAGGTCGACTCGCGCAGTCGGGCGCGGGTGGCCTCCGAGAGGACGACCTCTCCCGCCTTCGCCACGCCGCACACGCGACTGGCCACGTTGGTGACGTCACCCAGGGTGGCGTACTGCAGATAGTGCCCGGAGCCGATGTTGCCCGCCGCGGCGGGGCCGCTGTTGAGTCCCACGTGGATGCGCAGCTCCGGGTGGCCCTTCGCGCGGAAGCGTGCGTTGAGCGCCACCAGCGCGCGTTGCATGTCCACCGCCGCGCGCACGGCCCGGTCCGCGTCGTCGTCCCGGGAGAAGGGCGCGCCCCAGACGGCCATCAGCGCATCGCCGATGTACTTCTCCAGCGTCCCCTCGTGACGGAAGACCGCATCCGCCATCACCGGGAAGTACTCGTTGAGCATGTCCACGACTTCCCGGGGACGCAGCGACGCCGACAGCGGCGTGAAGTCGGAGATGTCCGCGAAGAGCACCGTCACCTCCGTCTCCACCACCTCCAGCGACGCGCCCGGTGACGCGTTGAGCCTGCGGACCACGGCGGGAGGGAAGAAGCGCAGGTACGTGTTGCGCAGCACGGCCTCCTCTTCCAACCGTCGCGCCAGCCGCGCGTTGTCGATGGCGACCGCGGCCTGGTTGGCGAAGGCGGTGAGGAACTCCAGGTCCTGCTCCGTGAAGAGCCCGCCCTGCGAGCGGTTGTCCACGTAGAGCACGCCCAGCCAGGTGTCGCGCGGACGCAGCGGCACGCACATGGCGGAGAGGATGGCCTGCGAGCGGATGGAGGCGGAGCTGTCCAGGCGCACGTCTCGCTGGGCGTTGGCGAAGAGGGACGCCAGGCTGTGGGTGCGCACGAAGTCGACGATGCGCTGGCTGAAGAAGCGCTCCGGGAGCGTCTCTCCGCTCGCCGCGCGCGCCACGCGAGGGCGCAACTCTCCGGTGGCTTCGTCCACCAGCAACAGCGCCGCGCGGTCCACGCCGAGGATGCGGAAGACGAGCTGGAGGATGCGCTCCAGCAGCGTGTCCAGCGAGCCGGGCGAGGCGAGCAGTTGCGCCACGGCGAGCAGCACCTGGAGCCGCTCCCGCGTCGTGTCGCCCTCGGGTTCCGGTCGCACCCGCAGCCGGGGCACGTCCGCGTCCAGCAGGGTCTCCAGGGGAGACAGGGTGAAGCGCGTGTCCAGCGTGCGAGTGTGCAGCGGACTCAGCTCCTCCTCGGGCTCGGGGTCGCCCGCGAGCAGCTGGAACCACACCTCGCCGCAGCGGAAGGCCTCGCCTTCCTGGAGCACGTGCCGCTCGACGCGGACCTCTCCCATGAACGTGCCGTTCTTGCTGCCCTGGTCCACCAGCACCACGCGCGAACCCTGGCGCTCCAGCCGCGCATGGCGCCGCGAGATGCTCTTGTGGAGCACGCAGACGGAGCTCTCGTCCGTCCTGCCGATGGTGGTGGTGCCCTCGGAGAGCAGGAGCTCCTGCTCTCCCTCCCGCCCGGGGTTGAGGATGAGACGCATGGAGTGGGGAATGCTAGCACCCGCCCGCGGGCCTCTCGAAGGAAGTGGCCGGCGCGGGCGGGCAGGGGGAGGCCGGACTCAACCCACCAGCCGGACGACCACCTGGGTAAGCCCGTAGACGAGCAGCGCCATGAGCGCGGCGGCGGGGATGGTGAACACCCAGGCCCAGATGATGCGGCCGGCCACGCCCCACTTCACCGCGCGCCAGCCGCGCGTGGAACCCACGCCGACGATGGCACCGGTGATGGTGTGGGTGGTGGACACGGGGATGCCCAGCTCCGCCAGCGCGATGATGGTGACGCCGCCACCCGTCTCCGCGCTGAAGCCGCCGATGGGCGCCAGCTTCGTGAGGCTGTGGCCCATGGTGCGGATGATGCGCCAGCCGCCGAAGAACGTGCCCAGGGCGATGGCCGCGTGACAGGAGATGATCATCCACCAGTCAATGTGGAACGGGCGGTCCTTCCAGATGGTGCCGAAGAGGACCACCGCGATGATGCCCATCACCTTCTGCGCGTCGTTGGTGCCGTGGCTGTACGAGAAGATGGCGGAGGACACGAGCTGGAGGCGGCGGAACCACCGGTCCACGTAGGTGGGCGTCTGCTTGTGCACCACCCAGGTGCTGATGAGCATCAGCGTCATGCCCAGGAACGTGCCGATGAGGGGCGAGAGCACGATGAAGGCGGCGATCTTCGCGATGCCCGCGCCCATCAGCCCCTTGAAGCCCAGCACCGGCACCGTCGCGCCAATCATTCCTCCGGCGAGCGCGTGTGACGAGGAGGAGGGCAGGCCCCACCACCACGTCAGGAGGTTCCAGGCGATGGCGCCCATCAGCGCGGCGAAGATGACCGACAGCACGGCCGAGGGGCCCGCGCCGCGCAGCATGTCGAAGTTGATGATGCCCTTGCCCATGGTGTTGGCGACATGGACACCCCCGCTGAAGGCGGCGATGAAGTTGAAGAAGGCGGCCCACGCCACGGCCAGGTTCGGTGACAACACCCGGGTGGACACCACGGTGGCGATGGAGTTCGCCGCGTCGTGGAAGCCGTTGATGAAGTCGAAGATGAGGGCGACTCCGACGATCAGGATGACGGCGGCGAGTAGCATCTCAGGAGTGCTCCAGCACCACACCCTCGATGACGTTCGCCACACCCTGACACTTGTCCGTGGCGGTCTCGATGAGGTCGTAGATCTCCTTCCACTTGATGATGGTCAGAGTGTCGACCCCGCTCTTGAAGAGCCGGCCCAGCCCGGAGCGCAGCACCTCGTCCGCCTGCGTCTCCAGCCGCTTGATTTCCTTGCAGCCGGCCAGAATCTGCTCGGGCTTCTTGATGAGCCGCAGCGCCGCCACCACCTCCTGCACCTTCTCCGAGGACAGGACCAGCAGGCGCGCCAGCTCCGTCGCATCCGGCAGGCTGCTCTGGATTTCGTAGTAGTGCAGCCGGGACGCGGCCGCGTTCGCCAGGTCCAGCACGTCGTCGATGCGCGACAGCAGCGAGTGAATCTGTGTCCGGTCGAACGGGGTGATGAACTGTTTGTGCAGGCGATTGAAGGCGGTGTGGGTGACTTCGTCGCCGTGGTGCTCCACGTCCTTGAGCGCGCGGACCCGTGCGGGCACATCGCGATAGTCGCTCAACAGTTCGTACAGCATCTTCGCGCCCTGGACTGTCGCGGCGCACTGCTTGTCGAAGTCGTCGAAGAACTCGTCCGACTTGGGCATCAGCCTTTCGAGCATGGCTACCTCCCGGTTGGGCATGCCCGGGGTGTCACCTGGTCGTGACGCTCCCGTGGCGCGCCCGTGACTACCTCACCTGGGGATAATCGCCAGCCTTCCTTTTTGACTTGCAACTGAAAGCCAGTCACCACAGAGGGCGGCCGTACTCCCGGCCGGTGCTACAGGCCGGGCGCGCCAGGGGTGGGCTGCTGTCGTCCTGGCGCCCCTCTGTCTCCAGCCATTAGCCGGGGCCTGTCTCAGAGCCAGGCGAGCAGCTCCTGCTCCAGCCGCGCCCGGGGCATCGCGCCCACGAGCTGGCGGACCACCTTGCCCTCCTTGAACACGAGCAGGCAGGGCAAGGCGCGGATGCCGTAGCGCTGCGCCGCCTCCTGGTGGGCGTCCACGTCGATTTTCGTCACCTTGAGCCGGCCCCGGTACTCGACCGCCAGCGCATCGAGGATGGGGGAGATGAACCTGCACGGGGGACACCACGCGGCGGTGAAGTCCACCAGCACGGGCCCCTTTGCTTCCAGTACTTCCCGGTCGAACTCCGCGTCTCCCAGCTCGATGACGTCCGCCGCCATGTCCTGTCCTCCTCGTGGGGCACGGCCCGCGGGGCCGCGCCTTGCGTGTGGAGGGAAGGTGTAGTGGCCCCAGGGCCCCGGAACGAGAGCCCCTGGCGGAACGCTTCGTTGCGGGAAGTGCTCCTAACGGGCGCGGCCCGGCGCGGTGGCCTCTTCCCAGGGAAGCGCGGCGCCGCGCTCACCCAGGAGCGTCAGGAAGGCGCGCACCTTGGGGGGAAGCTGCCGGCTGCTGGGGTAGACGGCGAAGATGGGGATGCCCGGTGGCGTCTCTGTCTCCAGCACGGGGACGAGCAGCCCGTTCCTCACGTCGTCGACGACGAGCGACGCGGGCAGCCGCACCACGCCCAGCCCCGCGCGAGCCGCCGCCTGTCCCGCGCGCACACTGGGCACCCGCAGCCTTCCGGTGACGGGGACACTCCTCGCGGTGCGGCCCTCTCCGAAGAACCAGACCTCGTCGGTGCCGGGCTCGGCCAGCACGACGCAGGCGTGGCCCTGGAGCTCCGCCGGGGTCTTCGGGGTGCCCTGACGGGAGAGGTAGGCGGCGCTGGCGTAGTAGCCGGTGCGCAGGCGCCCCAGCTTGCGCGCCACCAGCGACGAGTCCGCCAGCGGGCCCGTGCGCAGCGCCAGGTCGTACTCCTCCGCGATGAGGTCCACGTGGGCCTCGGCGAGGGAGACCTCCACGCGCAGGAGCGGGTGGCGCAGGAGCAGCTCGGCGATGACGGGCGTGAGCAGCTCGCCCAGCAGGGAGAGGGTGGCGATGCGCAGGGTGCCCTGGGGCGTGGTGCGGGACTCACCCAGCGCGCGGTTCACCTCGCGGGCCTCGGCGACCAGCCGCGCGCAGTGGGCGTGGTAGTCGCGCCCGGCCTCGGTGAGCCTCAAGTGGCGGGCGTTGCGCTCCAGGAGGCGCACCCCCAGGCGCTCCTCCAGGGCGGAGAGCCGGCGGCTGACGGTGGACTTGCGCAGGCCCAGTCGCGTGGAGGCGGCGGTGATGCCGCCCGCGGTCACCACCTCCGAGAAGAGGAGCATGTCATCCAGAAGGGGCGGGCTCGGCGGCACGCGGACAGCCTAACCGGGACGGTTGTCCGGCTCCTCTCCCTTCGGGCCCCCGGGCGTCACTGGGGGGTGGGCAGGGGAGGGAAAGCCGGGTAGAGGAGGTCCGATGCCTTCCCGACCCATGCCGTTGTGTGTCGCGCCGATGATGGACTGGACGGACCGCAACTGCCGGTACTTCCACCGTCAAATCAGCCAGCACACGCTGCTGTACACGGAGATGCTGACCACGGGCGCCGTGCTCCATGGCGACCGCGAGCGGCTGCTGGGCTACGAAGCGGCCGAGCATCCGGTGGCCATCCAGCTCGGTGGCTCGGAGCCGGAGGCCCTGGCCGAGTCCGCGCGCATCGCCGAGTCGTGGGGCTACGCCGAGGTGAACCTCAACGTGGGCTGCCCCAGCGACAGGGTGCAGTCCGGCCGGTTCGGCGCGTGTCTCATGGCGGAGCCGGAGCTGGTGGCGCGGCTGGTGGGCGCCATGCGCGCGGCGGTGAAAATCCCGGTGACGGTGAAGTCGCGCATCGCCATCGACGAGATGGAGGAGTGGTCCACGTTGGAGCGCTTCGTGCGCCTGGTGGCCGCCGAGGGCTGCACGCGGTTCATCGTCCATGCGCGCAAGGCGTGGCTCCAGGGCCTGAGTCCCAAGGAGAACCGGGACGTGCCGCCCTTGCGCTACGACCTGGTCCACCGGCTCAAGCAGGAGCTGCCCCACCTGGATATCAGCATCAACGGGGGCATCAAGACGCTGGATGCCGCCGCCGAGCACCTCGCGCACGTGGACGGGGTGATGATTGGCCGCGCCGTCTACGAAAACCCCTACCTGCTCGCGGACGCGGACCGTCGCTTCTTCGGCGGGCAGGAGGCTCCGCGCGAGCGGCACGAAGTCGTGGAGGCCATGCTCCCGTACATCGAGCGCAGCCGTCAGCGGGGCGCGCCGCTCAGCGCCGTCACTCGGCACATGCTCGGCTTGTTCCAGGGGCTACCCGGTGCGCGCGCGTGGCGCAGGCACCTGAGTGAGAACGCGCACAAGCCGGGCGCGGGTCCGGAGGTCGTCGTGGCGGCGCTCGCGAAGGTGCGTCGCGAGCCGGAAGCGGTCGTCGCGGCCTGAGCGTCGCGCCGTCGGAACGGACGTGGCGGTCCTCAAGGGAGCGAGAAGCGCCCGATGCGTCCTGCTTCCTCGGCGAACCACAGGGCTCCATCCGGGCCGACGGTGATTCCGTGTGGCTCCGCCTTCCGCGTGGGGATGGCGTACTCCGTGACGACCCCGGAGGTCGTCATCCGCCCGAGGTGATTGCTGCCCCACTGCGTGAACCACAGGGCCCCGTCGGCCCCCGTGACGATGGCGTGGGGACGTGCTCCCGAGCGGAGCAACGGGTACTCGGTGATGTTCCCCTCCGTCGTGATTCGTCCAAGCTGGTCCGCGAGAATCTCGACGAACCAGAGCGCGCCGTCGGGGCCCCACGTGATTCCCACGGGCCCCGCCTTGGCCGTGGGCAGGTCGTAGCCGGTGACCTGTCCATCCACGGTGATGCGCCCGATGCGGTTGCCCTGATTCTCCGTGAACCAGAGCGCGCCATCCGGCCCGGCGGTGATGAACGAGGGATAACAACCGGCCTGGAGCGGGAACTCCGTGACGCCGCCGTCCGGTGTGAGCCGCCCAATCCGATGCACGGTCATCTCCGTGAACCAGAGCGCACCGTCAGGTCCGGCGCAGATGCCGAACGGACCGGCTTGCGGCGTCGGCAACGTGAACTCGGTCACCTCTCCGCTCATCGTCACGCGGCCCACGCGGTTCGCCTTCTGCTCGGTGAACCAGAGCGCGCCGTCGGGCCCGGCGGTGATGATGGACGGCCCGGCTTCAGGTGTCGGCAGCGGGAAGCTCGTCACCTGGCCCTGGACGTCGACGCGTCCGACTCGGCCCGAGTGAACCTCGGTGAACCACAGCGCCCCGTCCGCTCCCTTGACGATTCCATAGGGGCCCGTGGACGCGGACGCCAGGGGGTACTCGACGAACTGACCGTGCTCGGAACCAGGGGCCTGCGCCATCGGGTGTCTCCAGGAGGAACATGAAGTGCCCGTCGGACCCTCTCCCGTGAGGTCACCCACGTCCAGTGCGCGGAGCGCCCTGTCGCGCGCGTGTTCCGCTCAAGACACAACAAAGCCCGGGCCTCCTCTCGGGGACCCGGGCCTTGGGCGAAGCGGTCAGGCTCAGCCGATGACCAGCTCGCCGGGCAGCGGCTTCTTGCCACCGTCCTGGAACAGCCCGAAGTAGCTCTCCGCCAGCTTGTACTCGTTGTACGCCGGCGAGCAGGCCATGTTGCGCACCGCCATCAGCGGGTCGTTCGGCTTGCCGTCGTAGTCGGTGAGCAGGACGTTGATGCCCATGTGCCCGCCGTTCTCCGCCTGGATGCCGGAGCGCCGCTGCATCTCCTGGATGTCGCTGGCGGTGAGGTTGAGCGTGATGGGCTTGTCGTTCTCACGGGCCGCCTTCGCCTTCGCCGAGTCACCCGTGTACGAGTACACGAGCAGCTCGCGCGCGTTGTCGTCCTTGGTGTCGAACTTCATCGCGAACTTCTCGGAGCCGGGGATGAGCTTGCCGTCCGTGCCGTACTTCTGCTCGATGGTGACGTCCGGGTGGTCGCCACCGTAGGTGATGTCGGACGTCATCGACTTCGTCCCATCCGGGTGGTGGGTGATGAGGTACTCGCCCGTGTTCGTCGTGCCGTCCGACTCGATGCTGAAGGGACCCACGTCGATGCCGACCTTGCCGCCCGTCGACTCGTAGTTGATCTTGTCGAAGCGCAGCGTGTTGGCCACGCCCGGGCCTTCCTTCTCCGGCATCCGGCCGTCCTTCGCGAAGGCGTCGTACGCCTTCTTCCCGTCCGGGTTGGACAGGTCGAACTCGGCGGTGCGCAGCTTGTACTCCTTCAGCGTGTCGGAGCGGCCCATGCTCACCGACACCGGGCCCACGCCCAGGCTCACCTTGCCGTTGTTCTCGATGAACTCCGTGGGGCCCGCCGTCATCGACAGCTTGTCGCCATCGCGGCTCACTTCGATGGACATGCCCTTGCCGGACTTCACGTCGCCGGAGATGCCCAGCTCGGCCGCGTGGTAGGACAGGCCCACGTCCAGGCCGTAGCCGGCGAACTGGCCCTGCTCCATCTTCACGGAGGTGCCGTCCGGAATCGTCTCGGCGTTGAGCGGATGCGGAGGCGCGATTTCGCCACGCTTCAGCTTCTCGTAGTCGGCCTCCTTCATCTTCACTTCGTACGTCATCGTCTTGCCGGCCTCGACGCTCCCCTCCACGGAGGCGCCCACGCCGACCTTGGCCTTGGTGAACTCCACCGTCCCGGACGCGGACACGGACGTCTCGGCGTTGATGGAGACGGTGACGTACCCGTCCTCCTTCTTCACGTCCTTCTCGAGCGTGTCGCTGAACTCGACGGACACCGGACCCGCCTGGCCCGGAATCTTCGTCTCGTACGGCTCGGTGGTGACGGGGTTGGGCGCGCCGCCGATGTCCGCCGGGTAGTCGGCGACCATCATCTTCTGCAGCTCGGGCGACACGTTCGCGTCGGCCAGGGCCTGGGTGCGCTCGGGCGAGCCCGCCTCGGTGGAGAAGATCTTCGCGGCGGACGTGCCGGGGATGGTGCCCGCCTCGCTGTAGTGAGGCTGCTCCTTCAGGTACGCCGGCATGTCCTCGTAGCTCTTGCCGTTGCTCGGGTCCAACACGCGCTCGCCCTGGCGGACGACGACGTGGCCCGACTGGCCCTCGGCACCCGGGCGCGAGTCCTTGAGGAACACCAGGTCAGAGCGGCCCTGCAGCTCCGGCGAGGACTTGCTGACGAAGTCCGCGGCCTTGTCGAGGCAGTTGACCTTGCCGTCCTTGCTGTTCTCCGAGAACAGCGACGTGGAGGGCGCGCTCTTGCCGTCCAGGTTCAGCTTGTTCTTCGCGCCAGCGGGCTCGAAGGTCGACTTGTTCTTCTGCGCCTCCGCCACCTTGCGAGCGGCCTCGGCGGCCTGCTTCGCGGCGGCCTCCGCCGCCTTACGAGCGGCTTCCGCTGCCCGACGCGCCGCCTCTTCCGCGGCCCTGCGAGCCGCTTCCGCCGCACGTCGTGCCGCCTCTGCTGCCCCACCGTCACCAATGCGCTCGGTACCCATGGTGTCTCTCCTCGAAGTCGTACGAATTTCCCAATTCTCGGGAGAAGGAGCGAGAGGTTGCGTACGGGCTGGAAGTTCGTGGGGTTTTGCGGGCCGAGCCCTGTCACGGAGTGAGAAATCGGGGCGGAACCCATACGTGGAGCGAAGGTGGGCACCGGATGTGTGCCTGGTGCTCACGCCGTGTCGTGGCGGTGGATCAGCGCTTGGGGGGGCTGGCGCGGAAGCGCTGGAGCTTGGTGCGGTTGCCGCAGACGGCCATGGAGCACCAGCGTCCGGAGCGGTTCTTGGACGTGTCGTAGAAGGCTTCCTGGCAGGCGCCCGCCGCGCAGACCTTCATCCGGGGCCAGTGGCCGTCGCGTTGGGTGGAGACGACGGCGGCGAACAGTTCGCCCAGGGCCTTCCATCCGCCCGTGCCGGCGGGACGCAGCCGCACTCCGTCGGGGCCGAAGCCGACGGTGAGGGGACTGGAGGCGGCCACGCGGTCCAGGATGCGCGGCTCGGAGGCGGGCAGGGACTCTCCGGTATGGGAGAGCAGCACGGCGCGCAGGGCCTCACGGGCCTCGATGGCGGCCTTGAAGGACTCAGGGGTGAAGGTCTCTGCTGAAGACAGGAGGCCGCGCGCGCGGAACCAGGTGGTGAGTGCGTCCGAGGTGGGCACCGCGTCGACGAGCTTCTCCACGTCCAGCGTGTTGACGAAGTCGAGCAGCAGCACGACATCCGTCGGGAGCCCGGGGCTGTGCGCATCGGCCATGGCCGGGGCCTATCGCGTCCTGGGCGTGGGCACCAGGGCCCCCAGCCCCGTGGCCAGGCTGTCCACCAGCGCGCGGGCCGCGTGGCGCTCGGGGTCCAGGCTCGGGTCGTAGATGGTGACGTCCATTCCCACCGCGAGCCCGGAGGCGACGAGGTGGGCCACCAGCTCGCCCAGCTCCTCGACACTCAAGCCGTCGGGTTGGCGGGAGTCGACGGCGGGCATGACGTCGTCATCCATGACGTCCGCGTCCAGGTGCATCCAGAAGCCGCTCACGCCGGAGGCGCGGAACCTCGCGAGGGCCTGCTCCACGCTGGCGGCGATGCCGTCCTGGCGCAACGTGTTCAAGTCCATCCAGCCCATGGCGGTGTCGCGCACATGTTCGGCGGAGACCTGCGCGCCCCAGTGCTCCAAATCCCTGACGCCGAGCACCGCCACGTCCGCGTCCCGCACCAGGGGCCCGCGTCCCTCCAGGTTGGACAGTACCGCGGGGCCACGCCCGGAGGAGAACCAGAGGTCCATGCCGGCCGCGCCGCCCAGCTCGGAGGCTTCGGGGGGCCAGAAGTCGGTGTGCCCGTCCATGAAGGCGAGGCCGTGGTGGGCGCCCGTGCGCTTCAGGCCGAGGAGGCAGCCGAGCAGGATGCTGCAATCGCCTCCGAGCACCAGCGGGAAGCGCCTGTCGCGTACGACTCCTTCCACCACGTCGGCGAGCCGCGAGCTGAACTCCGCGATTCCTCGTGGGTTGATGACCCGGGTCTCCTTGTCGCGCTGGGGCTCATAGGGACCGGGCTTCACGGTGTGCTCGACCTGGGCCTTGAGCCGATGTCCCAGGCCCGCTTCCAGCAGGGCCCCCGGAAGCAGGTCCACCCGAGGCGTCCGCCTGTCGGGGCGACTGAGTCCAAGGCCAGAGGGCGCGGCGATGAGGGCGATGGGCGGTGGCATGGGCACTCCGCGGACGGATGGGTAACCGTCGTATTGATTTAAGTGGTTTCGATGAAGGTAGCCCCGGTGCTGGGCGGATGCAACCATCCAAGTTGAATGGGTGGTTACGATGGGCACCCGAAGGGGGGCACCGAGCCTCAAGAGCAAGATGATCTGTTGGAGCAGCTCCGGGGTCGCCACTCGAGTGGAGCCACCCCGACGATGAAGTGGTGAAGCAAGGGCCCCGGAACGCCTGAGTGCGCCCGGGGCCCCTCGAATTCATGACGAAGGGTCAGCCCACTGGTCCGCTACGGGAGGCGAACGAAGCGCAGGCCGTACCAGGAGCCGCCGATGCGGGTGCGACCGTAGAAGCTACCGGCCTTCATCGAGTACTTGTAGTTGACCTGGGTCGGCGGGGTGCCCGGCGGCCCGGCGACGCCGCCATTCTGGACGTAGCGGATGCCCGCGTTCGCGTCGAACCACCAGGTGTTCTGGTGGCTGTAGCACTGGGGCTTCTCACCCTGGCCGGAGACCCACCGGAGCTTGTGTGCCTCGTTGATGTCGCTCACCATCTTGGTGTGCGCCGCGTACCGCGTGTTGTAGGTCCAGTCGATGGCATCCATGACGTTCCGCTCGATGGCCTTCCAGACGTTGGTGTAGACGCTTCCGATGAGCGTGTTGATGGCCCCGCTGATCCAGTCCGCGACGTTCTGGGTGGTGATGGGGCCCCCAGGGCCGGGAGGATTGAAGTTCACGGCGATGTTGGCCGCCTTCACCACCCAGTTGCCAATCTTGTAGTCAGCCAGGCTGCTGAGCTTCGGCTTGACGAGGGTGTTGAAGTACTGGGGATAGGGAACGATGTAGCTGGTATCGAGCTTCATGTTGTCCATGCCGACGACAATCTCATCGCCGTAGGACGGTCCCCAGTAGCCGATGCCCAGGAAGCGCTTCTTGCGCTGCAGCTTGGCCTTGATGTCGATTTTGTGGAACCCGACCTCGACGCCGAAGAGCTTGAACTGGAAGCCGGGTGACTGGGCCTTGAAGACGAAGCGCCTGTTGCCGGGCATGCCGACCGACTCGGAGCGACTGAAGTTCGAGCCGACCGTATAGGCAGGCATGTTGAACGCGGGCGGCGTCAGGTTGCAGCTGGGCGGAGGCGTGGAGGCGCCATCGCAGATCCACTCCTGGAGGCCGTTGCCGGAGTACGTCTGACCGCAGCCCGCGACGTTCCACAGGTTGGGGGGCTTGGCGGTGACGGACACCGCGGTGACCGAGCTCGTCCCCGGGAAGAACTTCCGACAGTACGTGAGCGGCGCGATGCTGGCGCCCGAGGTGCAATCGGAGTCCTTGAGCCAGGCTCCGCCCGCGGCCTTGTGCGCGTTGACCTTGCCGGACCAGTACGAGATTCGACCGAGTTCCGTGCCGCCCAGCGCCCGGACCCGCGAGTCATCCTCTGCCTGGGGCGCGCCCCGCTGCCGGCCGAGGAAATCCGCGACCTGTGTGGCCCCACTCGCGGCGGAGGGCTCGTCGGCGAAGTCCGCCATGGCCAGCGTGGTGCCTCCGCCGCCGCCACCCTCGGCGTCGAGGCCGAGCAGCTTCACCGACGGCGTGCCGAAGTTTCCAACCTTGCGGATGACGCCCGGCAGGACCTGATACGCGCCGTTGGGGAGGGCGACCTCTCCCGGAATCGACTGGAAATTGGGGTCGGTGTTCATCGCATAGGCATGGGTGTTGAGCCAGGCGCGATATGCGGGGATGGACGCCGCGTCGACCTGGAACACGCCCAGGTTGGTGAGCTGGTAGAGCTGGCCTTCGACCATCACCTGGAGCTCCTGGTCGACGAGGCGGCGCAGGGTGTCGTCCTCGGCGAGGAAGGCCTTGAGGTCGTCGACGAACTCGGCGTAGTCGACGTCGACGATGGCGTCACCCGGCTGCTCTCCCGGGCGGGCATTGTCCAGATACGTCTTCGCGCTCACGAACCCGGCGGGCAGCATCTGGTCCTGACTGGGAGCCGCGGTGATGTTGTAGACCACCGTTCCCTGGCAGGTGCCCGTCGAGAAGCAGCCGAGCCGCACCTCGAACGTACCCGTGCGGTCCGCGGTGTAGGCGATGCGACTGCCGTGGTCGCTGCAGGCGTCGTCACTGCCGAAGATGTCGACATTGCCGTCGGCGTCGATGAGCTTCAGGTACGTATCACCCACCAGACCGGAGCCCGCGAGGCCGCAGGTGCCAACGTCGAGCACCTGCCCCTGCGTCAGGTGGAGGACCAGGGTCGAGTAGTTGGTGCTGGCGTTGTTCGTGTTCGAGCCCGTGAAGGTCCGTGCGCCGACGAGCGCCCCGTTCGCGTCGGGCGACAGGACCGAGTAGCTGACGGTGCCGCTGCAGGCGCCGTCCGAATAGCAGCCCATCCGGACTTCGTAGACCCCGTCGCTGGGGGCCGTGTAGGAGATGCGGCTGCCCGTGCCGCCACACGCGTCGTCGCCGGACGCGACCTCGGCGCCCCCGACAAGTGCCAGGCGAAGGAGGGTGTCTCCGGTGAAGGAGGCGCCGTCCAGGTCGCAGGTGCCGACCTCGAGCATCTGTCCGGCGTACAGTCGCACCTGGAAGCTCGGGGAGTTGGTGGTGGTGCTCGTCGTGGCGGAGGCGCTGAAGGGAGTGAGGCCGCTGCTGCCGGTGCTCCCGCCGGTGACTGAGTCCATCGCGGCATAGAAGGCGATGAAGTTGCTGGCCGTCCCGAAGTTCAGGACGCCATTCGGGAAGTTGCTGTCCACGAGCAGCGCTGGCGCCGTCCACGGGCGCGGTGGATAGACGCCATCCAGGTCGATGGAGCCGCTGGCGGCCTGGAGTTGGGAGGACGGCTCCTGTGGAACAACCGCCTCTTCGCCGCCACAGGCCAGAAGCCCGAGCGTACATGCTGCAATCAATAACGTTCTCATCCGAGTTGTCTCCGCTGGAAACCGGCGCGAGCCACGGTACGGCCGTAACTGATGCAACCGTGGAACCGCTGGTTGAGCGCCAATACCCTGTTTCAGGAGACACGCCAGGGTGTCACAGGGGACGTCGCGACGGGCATGCCAGGTGTGGTGACTGTTTTGACATTCCGAATCGCCCGATATAGCGCGCGAGCCCGCGAGGCCTCGGGAATGACACTGCTTTCGCGAGACATGACTCAGTCGATGCGCTTCGCCAGGACTGCCCCCAGGGAGTCCCTGGGCGTGACGTCACGGCGTGGCGGCCACGCCGACGTCCTCGGCGAAAGGCACCGTGAAGCGGAACGTCGCGCTGTGTCCCCACTCACTCTCCACCCAGATGCGGCCACCGTGTGCTTCGACGATTCCACTCGCGATGGCGAGCCCCAGGCCCGTCCCCTCGTACCGGGTCTCGCCGCTGCGCCAGTACCGGTCGAACAGGTGCTTGAGGTCCTCCCTCCGAATCCCCGGACCATCGTCCGCGACCGCGAACATGCACTCGTGCAGACGCGCCTCGACGCTGAGGGTGATGCTCCCGCCCTCCGCGGTGACCTTGGTGGCATTGCCGACCAGGTTGGACAGAACCTGGAGGATGCGAACGCTGTCGCAAAGAATGGGCGGGAGGCGCGGCTCGACCTCCGCGGTCATCGTCAGCAGATGTTCCTGCGCGACGCGCTCGAAGCTCGCCAGCGTCTCGTTGACCAGCGCGCCCGCGTCATTCGGCTGACGCTTGATGGAGAGGTGCCCGCGCTCGATGTTCACGAAGTCGAGCAGGTCGTCGATGAGCCGCATCATGCGCTCGGCCGCGCGTTGGATCCGCTCGACCCCCAGGGGAACAGGAAGCTCGGTCCGCCGCCTCGCGGTGGCTCCCTGCTGTGTGAGCGCGCCGGCGGTCATGATGATGGTCGAGAGGGGGTTCTTCAGGTCGTGAGACACCACCCCGAGGATCTGCTCACGCTCTCTCACCGCGACCTGCGCCTGTTTGTAGAGTTGGGCATTCTCCCTGGCGAGCGCCTCGTATTTGTCACTCGAACTCTCGGCGACGAGGCGGTCTCGGTCGGCCGCGGCGCCTCGCGTCTCCGCCTGGGAACGCTCCTCCTCGGCGTTCTCGCGTCGGGTGATGTCGCGCCGCCACGCGCGGTCGCGCTCGAGCGCGATCGCGAGCTGATTGGCGATGGCATTGACGAAGATCAGGTCCTTCTTGTCGAGGGACATGGCCCCTTCGAGCTGAAGGGCACCGAAGAGTGAGTGCTGGGCCACCACGAGCGGGATGACGATGAACCGCTTCTCTTCGTTCCCTTCAAGCTTCTCCTGCCAGGGCAGCAGGGTCTCACCCGGCTGCTCACTCAGTCCGAGGGACTCGGTCGACTTCGCGCCGACGAGGTAGGCGTAGGCTGCCTCCGCGTGTTCCTTGACCGCTCGCAGCCGTTCGGAATCCTGAAGTTCGGACGGCCAGACGATCATCTTCGACCGGCCGTTCTCTGTCTCGATGAGGACCGCGCTGCGCAGGGGCAGCGACTTCGCGAGGATGCCAAGCGCCGGGTCGAAGGACTTCGCGACGCTCTCGAAGCTCGCGAAGAGCTTGCTGATTTCATACAAGTGCTCGAGCCGCCGATAGGCCTGCTCCAGGCTCGCGAACGAAGGGTCGGCGGGGGGCGGGTCCCGCGTGCGCTGCCCGCCTGTCTCTTCTCGCGAATCAGGGTGAGGCCCCTTGTTTCGCCGACCAGAGCTCATCAGCGCCTCGTGTCTTCGGGGGCGGACCAGGAAGGCGTCGGGAGCTCACTCACGGACGAACCGATTCGCAGCCCCCCCCGCGAGACCGTCATGAAATACGTGCGTCGATCATGCTCACTGCCGCGAGTCTTCACGACCGTCAGCGTAGGCGCCAGGCGGCCCGCTGCTTCCTCGTAGCGCAGCATGAGCAGGTTGTCGGCGATGGGGGAGAGCCCCTGGTCGGTGACTCGCTCCATGGAGAAGAGCGAGGCCGACTCGAGCGTGAGGACGCTGGTGATTCCGAGGGTCTTGAAGCGGACCACCAGCTTGTAGAGCACGTGACGGAACTCGTCGATGGGCGTGTGTGCGGTCAGCAGCTGCGTCGCGGCGTCGAGCACGACGCGTGAGGCCTTCAGCGCCATGATCCGGTCCGACAGCACGGTCAGGAACTGCCCCGCGCGCAGGTGCTCCCGGGAGACGTAGAGCACCTGGATGAGGCCCGCGTCGAGCTGCGCGCGCAGCGGCAATCCCAGGGCCTCGGCGCTGGCGAGCAGTTGCTCGGGCCCCTCCTCCATCGAGACATAGAGGCCCGGCTCCCCAGCCCTGGCGCCCTCCAGGAGGAACTGGATTCCGAAGGTGCTCTTGCCGACGCCCGCGCTGCCAGAGACGAGGGTGGCGCTTCGCCTGAGCAACCCGCCGCCCATCAGCCCGTCGAGCCCGGGAGTGCCAGAGCGCAGCCGGGAGGATGCCTCCAGCGCGGGGGGAGGAGCCTCCACGCGGAGCTCTTCTCCGTAACGAGGGAAGATGGAGACCCCCCCGGCGCCAATGGCCATGGCGTGTCGGCCCTTGAGGTGAGCGGTGTTGCGAAGCTTGTACACCTCGACGTAGCGCTCGCGCTCCAGGCCCTCCTCCGTGGAGCTGAGGATGATGACGCCGTCCACCACGGTCTCCTCGACGCCCCTTCGGCTGACCTGATGGGAGCCGTAGGGGATGTCGGTGGGAAAGAAGCCGACGGCCTGGGCGTTCTGGACGATGCTGCAGAGGTGGAAGACCTTCTCGCGGCTGAGCTGCGGGTCCGTCACCTTGTCCAGGAACACCGAGACGGAGTCGATGACCACGCGCCGGGCCTTCAGGGCCTTGATGCGCTCGCGAATCATCAAGAGGTGGGCCTCCACCATGATGTCGGGCTGGGGGATGAAGACGATCTCCACCATGCCGCGCTCAATCTCCCTGTCGAGCTCCCAGCCGAGGCCCTTCGCGGCGGCGCGGAGGCGCTCCTCGCTCTCCTCGAAAGAGAAGAGGATGCCTTTCTCGCCCGCGAGCGCGCCCCGGTAGATGAACTCGAGAGAGAGGACGGTCTTTCCAGTGCCCGCGACGCCGCTGAGGAGGAGGCTGGACCCCCAGGGGATGCCGGGCCCGAGAATCTCGTCGAGCTTGGTGATGTGAGTCCTGCAGCGCTCCTGCGAGTTCTCCGGAATCGACTCGCGTTTGATGGCCTCGCGGGGAGCGAACATCTCCAGTCCGCTGGAGGTGATGAGGAAGGGATGCTCGTCCCGGCTGTGGTCCGTCCCCCGCATCTTGACGATCCTGAAGAAGCGCTGCTGCTCGCCCTGGGACACGCGCTGGGAGAGGACGAGGAGGCCGTCGACGATGGAGAAGAGGGGATTGCTCTCGTAGTCGGCGGGCCCGTATTCGCCGAGGAGCAGCGCGGTGGTCTCCCAAGCCATCAGGTTCACGGCGATTTCATAGCCGAACATCCGGAGCTCCTCCTTGGAGGTCGCCAGGTCGTCAAAGGCCTTGAAGCTGTCGATGACGACGATGTCTGGCTTGACCTGCTTGAGGTTGTCCATGATGAGCGCGAGCGCCGCATCAAAGCTCCTCAGCCGCAGCATGGCGCCGAGGTCCACGAACTGAACGCCCTCCTCGAACTTCTTCGGGTCGAAGAACGAGAACTGCTGGAGGTGCCGCAGCGTCTTCGCGGTCGGCTCGGAGAGGGTGTTGAAGGCGAGGACGCGGTGGGCGGCCGAGGCGTTGTGGAAGCAGATCTGCTGGGTGAGGGTCGTCTTGCCAGACCCGGGCGGGCCGCACACGGCGGTGACGGAGCCCTTGGGCAGGCCGCCCTTGAAGAGTTCATCGAGGTTGGGGACGCCCGTCTGAAGGCGCGGGATTTCGAATCTCTTCGTCATGACGTTGTGTCCTCGCCCGCGGCGACGCGTGGGCGAACCGCCTCCGGAAGTGCGACTTTGGAGAGCTCCGCATGCAGCTCCGGCGTTAAGATTTCAGCGGTCAGGTTGCCGAGCACGGTGAGGAACTCCACGAGCACGAATCGACTGCCCTCCCTCAAACCGGAGTCGCGCCCGGCGCGGACCTGTGCCCGGAGCTCTTCGAACTGGAGCCCCCTCTGCCGTTCGACCTTGAGGGACGAGAAGAGCGGGAACTGCTCGGAGGCATTGTGCAGAACGCGTCCAGCGATGGCGCTCAGGGTCACTTCTCCCAGCGTGGTCAACGTCTGTTTCCACAGCACGGTGAGGGCCGCTTCGAAGAGCTGGAGAAAGGCCTCCGTCGACAGATTCCTGTCGGCTCGGTCGAGCCAGGCGTCGACGCAGGTCGCGTGTCGACCTTCGTCAAGCACGGTTGCCCTCACCCGCCTGAGCGCCCCGTATCTCTGCTGGAAGGGCGTCGTCCCCGTGCTGAAGGAGCAACGTGCTCAGCGTGGCGGTGGAGCGGCCCACGTGCTCACCGGTGCCAAGCGGAAGCCGGGACGCCAGGGCTGGCGTGGCTTGGGTGATGCACGCCCGAAGTGCTCTGACTGCCCATCGCATTCTTTCCCGCTCTCGTCGTTTTGGACGCCCCGTCGAGATGGACGGGGCCGTACGGGCTGCACACAGGCGGACGAACAGATGCGTCAGACCGACTCAGTCGCAGGGCTGGTACTTCGAGGAAATATAGGGTCGATTGTTCAATCGAGGAGCGGCTGACAGGCGGGATGTGCGCCAGTTCGTACGCCAGTCAATACCACAAGGTGGCTCGCAAGGGCTCCGCTACCCCACCTTCAGGAATATTCCGCTGCTGAGCGCCGCCGGGTCGGCACGACGGCTGGGAGCACGGGAGCCTCACGCGAGCAGTCCGCCGCGACACCTTCCAACTACCCAGCCTCGCGGCGACAAACTCGCTGGGAGATTCGTCGACCCCATGACGCGCCCGACCGCGATGGCATGTCGCAGCGTATCCATGCGAGCGCCGCCCTGCCGCCAGGGCGCGGGGACTCCCGGCGCATATCGCGAGCGCTCATCTACGTGGGTTACAGGTTGAAGGCGGGCGGCATGCAACTCGTCCGCCGGGACGCGAGGACCGGGGTCGCCACCTGGGATGTCCCCATTCCCCGCTCCAAGGACGGCTCGCTCCCCTCCAGCATCCGGAAACAGGGCGACCGGCTCTATGTGCCACACTGGATGTGGCTGGATGTCTTTGACGCGAAGACAGGCAACCTGCTGGGCACCCTCGGCACCGGGTAGTCCCGGCCCTCCACACTTCCTCCATACCCTCCACGCATCCTCCTCCCACCTTGCCTGGCGCTTGGGGCGCCACAGAGGGGGAGACAGTCATGACGGATGTGAATCAAGGGTGGGATGCGGCGGTCAACCTGGACGCGTCGCTGCTGACGACGATGGCGAAGAACTTCAGCGCGGGGGCGGAGGACCCGACCATTCCCCTGAAGAATGGCTCGGTGACGCTGGGGTTGACGGAGCTGGCGCTGACGTTGGACCCGAAGGCGGGCGAGGTCGTCTTCAGTGCCCCCTGCACGGGGACGGTGGCGCGCCAGGACATCGACGGGACGCTGAGCATCGGCATCAAGCTGGCGAGCCTTGCCATGGGCTGCGTCTATCCGGCGTCGTACCTCGCCACGAACGGCGCGGCCGACTGCCGTGCGCTCGCGGGCGGGACGTGGACCCTGGACAGTCAGGCGCTCACGCTCGAGGCCTGGGTGCGCGGCCTCTCCACCGCGCCATGGACGCTGGTATCGCTGCCCGCGGAGGGCTTCGTGCTGAGCGTGGAGGACGGCCTGCCCGTGGTGACGTGGGGCGGGCAGCGCTATCCGGCTCCGGGGACGGCGGCGGTGCTGGATGACGGCCTCTGGCACTTCGTGGCGGTGTCGGTTGCCGCGCAGGTCATCACCTTCTACGTGGACGGCCAGTCCAAGGGCACCGCGACGCTGTCCTCGCGGCAGAAGACCTCCGGCAAGGACCTGAGCTTCGGCCAGGGCTCTCAAGGAGACCTGACCCAGGTGCGGCTGTGGAACGTCGCGCGCACCGCCGCGCAGCTCCAGCAGGCCATGAACGTCACGCTGCCCTTGCCTCAGCCAGGTCTCCTGGGCGTGTGGACGTTCGAGTCGAGCCAGGTGGTCAACGCCGTCAACAAGACGCAGGGCTCGCTCCAGGGAGGTGCCATGTCCGTCACCGCCTCGAAGTCGACGTCCGAGGACGACGCGAACGCCCACAACTTCCTCTGGTTCCTCGACCCGGAGAACACCTTCACCGTCACGATGAGCCCCCCGTCGAGCGTCTCGTCCCTCATCGAGTCGGCGACGCTCTCGCTCCTCCAGTCGTCCGTCACCCAGGGCAAGTCCCTCTCCGTGACGGCGGCGCCGCCGCGCCTGCCCACCACCGCGGTGTTCTCCGTGACGGACAGCAACGACCCGGACTGCATCCTCCTCCTGATGAACGGCCACGCGCCGCCGCCGAGCTGGCCCGCGCCGGTGCCTTTCCCCACCGCGCCCGCGTTCACCACCTCCGCGCAGCAGAACGCCGCCATCCTCATCGATGACGCCTATCTCCTGGAGCAGATGCTGCCGAACATCGCCGACAAGATGGACATCCCCGAGTCGGACCTGCACGTCACGGGGAGCCCGCCGGTGCTCTCGCTCATCAAGCCCACTGACGCCAGCCTCAACGGCTCCACGTTGCACCTGACCTCGCTCACGTTCAGCGTCACGAACCGCGGCATCGCCATGGCGATGAAGGGCACCGCGCATCACATGAAGGTCTCGGTGTCCGGCACCCTCACCCTCACCGTCAAGGCGAACAAGGAGGGCGTGCAGGAGCCGTATTACGACATCGCCAACCCGAAGGTGAGCATCACCCCGGACACGAGCGACCCGGTGGTGCAGACGTTCGAGGCACTGATGGGCAGCGGCCTGCCCATCATCGCGATGCTCGCGGGCGTCATCGCGGGCATCTACATGGCCGTGATGTATTTCATCCAGAACAAGGCGCAGTCGACGCTCGCCGACCTGCAGGACTTCATCGACCTGAAGGGCACGGGGCAGACGTTCGCGCTCCAGAAAATCCTGTTCGACAGCGGCGTGTACTTCTACGGGCAGCTCACGCCCGGCGGCTCCGGCGCCCAGGAGGGCGCGTCCAGTTCGGTGAAGAGGGCCGCCGCCCCCGTGGTGACGGACTTCAACCCCAAGGGGGGCGCGCCCGGCACCATGGTCACCATCACCGGTACGGGGCTGGCGGGCGCGAGTTCGGTGAGCTTCAACCAGACGCCCGCCGACTACTTCCGCACCTGGAGCGACAAGCAGCTCGTCGCCCGCGTCGCGGAAGGAACCACCAGCGGCCCCATCCAGGTGTCCACGGCCGCGGGCAGCGCGGTGAGCACCCAGTCCTTCTCCGTGGCCCAGGCTCCGAACCTCACCGACGTCTATCCGCCGAGCGCCCAGCTCGGTGAGGACCTGAAGCTGTCGGGCACGGGGCTGCTCTCCACGCAGGCGGTCTACTTCAGCGAGGACATCCTCGCGTCGTTCTCCCCCGTGTCGGACGTGCTGCTCATCGTCACCGTGCCCGGCGGCGCCATCTCCGGCCCCATCACCGTGGTGACTCCGAGCGGCACGGCCACCCAGGAGGGCTTCACCGTGCAGGGCAGTCAGGTGCCCTCCATCTCCGCCTTCACGCCCACCTCCGGCGCGGAGGGGACGGAAGTCACCGTGACGGGCTCGGGCTTCACCGGCGCCACGGCGGTGACATTCGGCGGGGTGCCCGCCTCCGGCTTCAACGTGCTGGATGACGGGCAGCTCACCGCGGAACTCGGACTGAGGACCCCCTCCGGCCCCGTGCGCGTCACCAACAGCCGGGGCACCGGCATCTCGAACGCGGCCTTCAACGTGCTCCCCGCGCCGCGCATCGACGGCGTCTCGCCTTCCCACGGAAAGCCGGGCACGGAGGTGACCATCACCGGCTCGGGGCTGTCGGGCACCACGGTGGTGCTCATCGGCACTCCCTCGGTGGAGGTGCCCTTCACCGTCGTGGGCGACACGAAGCTCACCGCCACGTCACCCTCGGGGACCACCAGTGGCCCCGTGTCCGTGCAGTCGCCCTCCGGCATGGCCCACTCCTCCGAGGACTTCACGGTGCTGAGCGTCACCGCGCCCGCCGTCACCGACGTGTCGCCCCTCACCGGAGGGCGGGGCACCGCCGTCACCCTCACGGGCACGGGCTTCACCGGGACGACGGGCGTCAAGTTCGGCGGAGTGTCCGCGGGCGTCTTCGAGGTGACGAGCGACACGCAGCTCCTCGCCTACGTGCCCAACAGCGCCAGGAGCGGCACCGTCAGCGTCACCAACACGGTGGACACCCGCGACTCGCCGCAGACCTTCACCTGCGTGGCGGCGCCCACGGTGACGCAGCTGTCGCCCACGTCGGGCAAGGCGGGCACGCAAGTCACGCTGTCGGGGACGAACCTCACCGGCGCCACGAGCGTGCGCTTCGGCACCCACTCCACCGCGGAGGCCCCCATCACCCTCCAGGGCAGCGCCCGGCTCACCACCACCGTGCCGCCCGGTGCGGTCAGCGGCAACATCCTCGTCACCACTCCCGGGGGCACCACGGCCAGCCGCTCGGCCTTCACGGTGAGCACGAGCACGAAGCCCACCGTCGCCAGCTTCTCTCCGGACTCCGGTGGAGCGGGCACGCAGGTGACGGTGACGGGCAAGGGTTTCACCGGGACGACGGGGGTGAGCTTTGGCGCCACGCCCGCGCGGACCTACGAGGTGCACAGCGACACGGAGCTGGTGGCGGTGGTGGACACCGGCACGAAGACGGGGCCGCTGTCCGTCACCAACGACGCGGGCACGGGCTCGTCCTCGATGGCCTTCACCGTCCCGCACGCGGTGTGGATCGACAGCTTCTCGCCCGCGCGCGGCGGGGTGGGCACGCAGGTGTGCATCCGGGGTGGCGGCTTCACGGACGCGCAGCGCGTCAGCTTCGGCGACTCGGCCATGCCCGCGAGCTACACGGTGCAGAGCGACACGCAGCTGACGGCGGAGGTGCCCTCGGGCGCCATCCAGGGCCCCCTCCAGGTCGTCACCGCGCGGGGAGGCGCGCGGTCGACGCAGCGCTTCTCGGTGGACTCCAGTGTGCAGCCCACCGTCACGCGCATCACCCCGATGTCCGGCCCCACCGGCACGCAGGTCACGGTGGAGGGCTCGGGCTTCACCGGGACGACGGGCGTATTCATGGACGGAGGCACTCCGGTCGACCGCTACCAGGTGGTGAGCGACACGCAGCTTGGCTTCCACGTCCCTCAGGACGCGCAGTCGGGGCCCATCACCGTCGCGAACAGCCTGGGGACGACTCCCCCCGACCCGAACTCCACGTTCGAGGTGACGCCCGCCGCGAACTCCACGCCCCAGGCCGTCGCCAGCTAGGCTGAACCCCGCATCGGAGGTCGTCCGCCATGGACTCGCAAGGCCCCATCCTGGTCGTGGAGGACGACGCTCCCATCGCCGCGGGCATCGTCCGCGGGCTCAAGCTCGCGGGCTTTCAGGTGTCGCTCGCCACCGACGGGCACCTGGCGCTGGAGGCCGCCCAGAAGGAGCCTCCCGCGCTGGTGGTGCTGGACCTGAACCTGCCGGGCCCGGACGGATTCGCGCTGCTCGAGGCCTGGCACCACCGGCTCCATGTCCCCATCATCGTCCTCACCGCGAGGCAGGAGCTGGAGGCGCGGCTGCGCTCCTTCGGGCTGGGCGCGGCGGACTACCTGGCCAAGCCCTTCTGGATGGAGGAACTCATCGCCCGCATCCGCGCCAGGCTCCGCCTGCCGGACACGCCCGCCCGCCGGGTGCTGCGCTGGGCGGACGTGAGCATCGACCTGGATGCGCGCACCGTCACTCGCGAGGGACAGGGCCTCGTGTCCTTCACCCGCACCGAGCTGGACGTGCTGCTGTACCTCGCCGAGCGCCCTGGCCGCGCCCTCACGCGAGAGCAGATCGCGGACCAGGTCCTGCCGACCAACGAGGAGCGGGACGCGCGGACGGTGGACTCCCACGTGGCCCGCATCCGCAAGAAGCTGGGCTCCGCGGGCGCGCACGTGCGCACGGCCTGGGGCATCGGCTACCGCTTCGACCTGGAGGGTGGCGCGTGAGGATGTGGCATGGACTGGTGTGGCGCACCGCCATCGCCTCGTTGCTCCTGGGCCTGCTGGCCACGATGTCGGCCGCGTATGTCGCGTTCCACAAGGCCGCGGAGCTGTCCGCGCGGAGCAGCGCGCGCCTGTTCACCGAGGCGATGCTGGAGACCCACGGCGACGCCTGCCGCGCCGCGCCCGAGGGCTGGAGCCACACCTCGCCCCAGGGCCTCCAGGTCCGCGCCTTCGACGTGGCCCGCGTCCTCTCTCGTGCTCCGCTCCCTTCGGGCGAAGGGCCGGACCCCGCGTTGGTGGAGCAGCTCGCCGCGGGTGACGCGCAGCCCATGTCGATTCACTTCCCGCGCTTCGACGGGAGCGCGTGGGGCGGAAGCCTCCTGATGCGCGTGGCCGAAGCGGGGCCGTGCAGCCTGCTGGAGTACCGGTGGCCTCCCCTGGTCAGCCGCATGAGCGAGGCGCGCTGGCTCATGCTCGCGGCCTTCACCTTCACCGCCTTCCTGGCGGCCGCGTCCACCATCTCCGTCATCACCCCGCTGCTCAAGCGCTTGAGGCGGCTGCACGGCGCGGCCAGCGGCCTGGGTAGCGCGGCCTATGTCTCCACGCGCGACGCGGCGCACGACGAGCTGGCGGACCTGTCGCGCGTCCTGGATGCCGCCCAGGCGAGAGTCCAGTCGGATGCCGCGCGCATCCTCGCGCAACAGCAGGCCCTGGAGCGCTTCCTGTCCAACGTGGCGCATGACCTCAAGACGCCCATCGCCTCGCTCCAGCTCTCCCTGGAGCTCGCCACGTCCGCCCCCGCCGAGGAGCTCTCCGAGCTGCTGGTGCGCGGCATCGAGGACACCGTCTACCTCACCGCCCTGGTGGACAACCTTCGCCTGGCCTGCCAGCTGGGAGAGGGCGTGGACCCGCTGGACGGCGAGCCGCGCGCCGCGCTGGGGATGCTGGTGGAGCGCGTGGTGCGCCGGCTGTCATTGCTGGCGCGCCGCAAGCAACTCACGCTGGACGTGGCCCGCCCGGACCTCGAGCTGTGGACGCGGTGCAATCCGACGATGCTGGAGCAGGCGGTGGGCAACCTCATCCACAACGCCATCACCCATGGAACCCCGGGCGGCAACGTGGTGGCCGTGCTCGAGGAGGCAGGACCCGAACGCTTCCGGCTCACCGTCCTGGATGACGGCCCCGGCGTGCCCGCCGAGGACCTGGGACGGCTCGGCGAGCGCCTGTTCCGCGCCAGCGGCGCCCGGGAGAGAGACCCGCGAGGCAGTGGCCTGGGGGTCGCCATCGCTCGCGAGCTGTGTCAGCGCGCCCACCTGTCATTGACCTTCAGCCGCAACGAGCCGCGCGGCCTGAAGGTCGTCCTCGAAGGCGCCCGCGCTCAAGCCCGGTCCACTCCCGACTGAGCCTCGTCGACAGGGACAGGACGGAGGTGTGCGTCCTGATGGAACGCCCCGGTCACTCACTGCGTCCTCCACATACGCGGCCTCGAACTCCCGCCCGCGCGACGCATGACTGAAGGTCGCGTGGTGCATCGCTTGCAGTGGGCCTCGGCTCCCCCCGAGAAGGCGCTGACTGGCTGATGCTCCTGAGACACCGCGACGACGGCCCCATCCGCCGCACAAGGCT
Source organism: Myxococcus sp. CA033 (assembly GCF_013336625.1). Taxonomy (NCBI): domain Bacteria; kingdom Pseudomonadati; phylum Myxococcota; class Myxococcia; order Myxococcales; family Myxococcaceae; genus Myxococcus; species Myxococcus sp. CA033. The sequence continues at coordinate 79,273 of NZ_JABUMU010000020.1, forward strand.
CGCCCGAGCAGGGGCCTGCCTCGCGCGGTCGCAGCGAAGCCACGGCGTCGGGGGAACTCATCTATCAAGGAACGAGGTCTATCGTGGCTGAGGTGTGGGATCCGTCGAAGCTTGACGCGAAGATCGAGGAGAATCCGACGCTTTGGTCTTCCCTCGATGAGGAGTGGCGGGAGTTGGTTGCCCGCGCCGTGCTGTCCGACAAGGGCATGCGCAAGCTGAACCGCATCAGCGGTCGCCTCAAGCGTGGCGCGGTGGGCCAGTTCCAGAACGCCACCGCCACCGCCGCGTCGCTCGATCAAACGATTCTGGGTTGCTATTCGCTGTTGAAGTATTGGTGCGCCGAGCGCAAGCCCAACGAACAACAATTCTATCTCAACAATCAGATTTCCACCGCGCTGAGCGCTGTTTGCCCGGGAACTGAAATCACCCGGAGGCTCGCTGAACGTCTCGACGCGCAGTGGAAGGAGCGCAACATGCGCTCCAAGGTCGTCGTCATCGCGCATCGCGGGGACGGGGCCACCTTCGAGAAGGTCCGCAAGGTGTATGAGCGACAGGTGTTCGACAGTCTCTTCACCTATACGCACGAACATGAAAACAGCGAAGGCGCCGTGATCAAGGCGCTCGAAGCCTGGAGGAAGAAGAAGCTGAGCGGCGTCGAATGCGATGTCTGGTTCAGCCAGGACGCGGTCCCGATTGTCACCCACACGCAGCATATCGAGGCCCTGTTCAATCAAGAGAACAACAGGGGGCTCGTGCCTCCGCTGACGGGCGCGAAGGTCAAGGACGTGCCCTCGGGCGACCTGCCACCCAGATTCCTGACCCTCGACCGCTGGCTCCAGATCATCGAGGCCTACCTCCAAGAACATTCGATGGACCTCGACGGAAACCGACAGGTCCGCCTGGAAATCGAGATGAAGGACACGAACCTCGCCTTCGGTCCCAACACCGTCCAGAACGAAAAGGAGCAGGTGCTGGCCCGATGGCGGTCCGTCGAGCGGATCGTCAGCCGGTTCCTGAAGTCGTGCAACAGGCCCAGCATCTACCAGATTGCTCTCTTCAATGGCTCGGCGGCACCCAAGGGGGCGTACGACAAGTCCTCGAACGAGCACAAGACCCTGCTTTCGAGCGTCGTTTATGGAGGGAGCCCCGACTCCCCCGGCACCTCCGAACTGCAGGAGGTCAGGTATGGCCTGCACTCCTCGGGGCTCCTGGAGCTGATGTACAGCGGGCAGTTCGCGGGGAAGATCCTGACGCTCGCGCCGGGTGTCGAGGCCGTCCCCCTGGATCAACCCGTCCAGCTTGATACGCTCGGAGAATGGATTGAGAACAAGCAGTCCTTGACGGTCGAGCAAGCCATCCAGTGCGCGAGGCTGCGCAAGATCCTGTGGATGTTTGATGAGATGACTGCCGGCAGATTGCCCAGGGAGCGCAAGCCACTCCGCATCCAGGTGCTGACCGATTTTTGCGAAATCGGCGCGAAATTCATCGTCAAGAACAAGGCCACACCCATTGGGCCGCGCGGCCTGTTCGATCAGGCTTTCGATGAACAAATCCTGAGGTGTGTCTGGCGGAAGTACAACCTCGAGGGGGCGCCTCAAGAGACGAAGAGGCAGGTCTGCCAGGTCTTGAATTCATGCGGCAACGACCAGAACAAGCTGATTGAATTCGGGATGGAATTCCTCAGGTCGACGGGCGACTGGTACCAGGCATGAATGGGTTGAGCCAGGGCCGCCACGAAACACGTATTCCTTGGCGGGCAGGGTGGGCTAAAGCTGGAGGTCGCTGCTCCACACCCCTAGGGATTCTCCATGTTGAACGGTGGTTTGCTGGCGCTGTGTCTCCTGGCCGCGTCGCCGCGTCTGCTCGCGGACCTCAATCCCCAGGCGCGTGAGGACTTCTCCGGTGCATCCGTCCTCGCTTCGGTCGGAGACACCGTCTTCTTCACCCTGAACACGCAGGCGGGCCTGGAGCTATGGGCCGCCAACGCGGCTGAAGGCCGTGTGTGGCTGGTGAAGGACATTCATCCAGGGTCGAGCGGCTCCCATCCCTTCTTCCTCGCCGTGCTGGGAGAGAGGGTCGTCTTCCGAGCGGATGACGGTGTCCATGGCCTGGAGCTCTGGACGTCGGACGGGACACCCGCGGGCACCCGGCTCTTGAGGGACAGCCTGCCCGGTGCCGGGGGCCTGTTGGCATTGAATGGCGCGAAGGTCTGGGGACAATCCCTCTACTTCCTGGCCAACGATGGTGTGCATGGACTCGAGCCGTGGGTGACGGACGGAACCCCGGAGGGCACCCGCCTCGTCGCCGACACGAGGGCCGGCTCGGAGGGCATCACCGACACGACCTATCACCTCGTCGAGTTTGACGGCGCGCTCTATCTGGGCGCCTACAACCAGCTCTGGCGGACCGATGGCACCGCCACTGGCACGCGGCTCGTCCACGCGGTCGACTCGTCCGTGGGCTCTCGCGTCGTCCAGCCCTTCGTCAGGGGTGGGCAGCTCTGGTTCTCCTCGGGATTCTCCGGCGGGGCGACCTCGCACCTCCACGTGACGGATGGAACCCCCGAGGGCACCCGGCTCGTTGTGACCATGACCTCCAAGATGAGCCTGGAGCTGGACCTGGGGAGTCGCGTGGTGTTCGGGAGCTGGACGGCGGGCAGCACGTCCTACACCCACTGGTTGAAGGTGTCGGACGGCACCTCCGCGGGGACCCGCCCCCTCGCGACCATCGCGTCCTCCAGCACCCTGGTGTGGGAACACGCCGTGAACCCAAGCGGAACGGTGAGGTCCATCGTCGTCCCTGTCGACGCGGGCTATCAGCTCTGGCGCACGGATGGCACCCCGGAGGGAACGCGCCTGGCGCAGTCGCTCACCCGGAAGGGAGGGGGCGTTGGACTGCTGGGCGACGAGTCCATCTATGTCGGCGCCGATGACCTGGGGCCCGCCCTGTTCGCCTGGGATGGGACGGCCGCGCCGCGCGTGGTGCGCCGCTTCGCCGCGCTTCCCTCGACCATCCTGAGCGCACAGGTCGGCTCGCTGTTCTATTTCACGGCGAGCGATGCGCTGACGGGCGAGGAACTCTGGGTCTCTGATGGCACGGAGCAGGGCACCGTGATGGTCTCAGACCTCAGCGCGGGAGCCGACGGAACGGCGTTCGTCGCCCTTCATCCCGGAGCGGGGCAGTTGTTGTTCACCGCGACGCCGAAGGGTGGGGCGCTCTCGTTGTGGCGGACGGATGGCAGCGCGATGGGCGTGTCCCGGGTCGCCACCGGAATCACGAGCAGCGTGGTGACGACGACGGCGGGGATGGCGGCCTTCACCCTCGACGATGCAGCGGTGTGGCTCCATGTCCTCCCCGAGAGCGAGCCGGAGCGGCCGGTGACGCGGGTCTGGATGCCCCCGAACCAGGACTCATCACCCGAGAACTGGACGGTGGACGGTTCCTTCGCGTACTTCGGCACGCGGCCGGCGTACAACCGCATCGAGTTGCTGCGCACCGATGGCGTGGGCACACAGGTGCTGCGCGGCGAGCCCTTTTCGGGAGGGAGCCCCTACGGGCGTCGAGCCCTCCTGGGGGGCACGCTCGTCTTCCTCGAGGGCCGCGCGGTCCGTGCCACCCAGGGCGCACCGGGTGATGCCGTGTTCCTCTCCAGCGCCCTCGACATGGTGCAGGTGGGGGCCAGGGTGTTGATTGCCCGGGAGAGGGGCTCGTCGGGCTATGAGCTGGCCCGGAGCGATGGCACGAGCGCGGGGACCCAGGCGTTGCAGCCGCTCGTGGGGTACCCGCAGGGGCTCGTCGCGGCGGGAACTCGTGCCTACTTCCGCCAGCCTGATTCCACCTCGGGGACCCAGCAGTTGTACCGAACAACGGGGACGCTCGAGGCAGGAGCCCTGGTGCGGCTGGCGACCTTCGAGGCTGGTCCTCCCGTGGCCTATGGCGACAGGGTGGCCTTCGTCGCGAACGAGACCTCCCTCGCGTCGAGTGATGGAACACCGGCGGGGACAAGGCTCGTGCCTGGAACGGAGAACACGTCGCCCCGTGACCTTCAGGGTCTGGGGTCGTGGGTGTTCTTGACCGCCGTGGACGGGGCACGTGGGCGCGAGGTCTGGGTGCTGGACGGAGCCGGGGCGCGCGGCCTGGGAGACTTCGAGCCTGGGGCCGGGGACACGATGCTGTTGGATGCCACCCTGCAAGCCGGGGAGGCCGTCCTGCTCATCCAGACGAACGCGGGCCGCTCGCTGGTGCGGACGAACGGCACTCCCTCGGGAACGCGGGTGCTGGGGCCCGTTCACGGCACGACCTGGTTGGAGACGCTCCACGGCACGGTGTACCTGGACTGTGATCCGGACGGGCAGGTGGGCGTGGAGCTCTGCTCCCTGGCCGTGAACGCGAATCAGCCCACGCTGGTCGCGGACTACTCGCCGGGCATCATGCCCTCGTCGCCATCGGCCCCCGTTTTCTTCGGCGGCGCGTTGTTCGTCGCGGCGACACACCCCGTCGTCGGGCGGGAGGCCTTCGCGCTGGACATGGACACGACGCCGCCGCACATCGCGCCGACGGTGACGGGAACCCTGGGGCAGAACGGCTTCTACGTGGGCGACGTCTCGCTCACCTGGTCCGTAGGCGACCTGGAATCCTCCGTCACCGACACGAACGGCTGCGGCAGCGCGGTGGTGACCGTGGACACGCTGGAGCGGGTGTTCACCTGCTCCGCCACCTCCGTGGGCGGAACGGCCGTCAACCGTGTGTCCATCCGACGCGACACTTCGCCGCCCCAGCTCACGTGCCCGACCCAGGTGACGGGCAAGAGCGGCATCCCCGTGGCGTTCTCCGTCACGGCTGTCGATGCGCTGGACCCGGCTCCCGTGGTGGTCAGCACGCCTCCTTCAGGGACCGTCTTCCCCGAGGGGCACACCTCGGTCGAGGCATCGGCGACGGACCACGCGGGCCACCGTGCCTCCTGCCAGTTCTCCGTGCTCGTGTCGCCAGCGCCGGATGCGGGTCCCGTGGACGCGGGGGCGGGTGACGCGGGCTCCGGCGACGGTGGGCCGCTGGACGCGGGGATGGTGGACGCGGGGACCGGCGACGGTGGGCCTGGAGATGCGGGTGGGAATCCTCCGGCGGAATCGGAGTCCTGCGGTTGCGCGGGTGGGGGCGAGCAGCTCCTCTTCGGACTCGCCCTGTTGATGCTCCCCGCGCTCTCGCGCAAGAGACGTAGAGGGGTTTAGGCGCGGCCGTCGCCGTGCTCAGCGCGGTGCGGGCTGGACTTCGACGGTGAGGGACACCTCGGGGCCGAACGCCAGGCCGTTGCGCTGCAATCTCCAGCGATAGGTCGTCTGCCCGAGGCTCGTCGGCGCGGTGTGCGTGAAGTCGAAGGTCTTCCGCTGCCCGAAGTGGATGACCTCACCTGGGGCCAGTGTGAGGTCCGCTGCTCCATCGAGCGAGGTGGCCCGGACGCCCTGGGCCGCGCTCCACGCGGTGGTGCCCGTGTTCGTCACCTGCACCGTGCCCCGGAAGGGCTGGCCTGCCTGGACGTGAAGGACTTGCGTGTCGGGAGCGGAGACCGTGGCATCCAGGGCGGGCGTGTCCAGGAAGGCGCCGAGGAGCTGCTGGCGGAAGGGGAGGAAGGCGGTCGTGAGGGACGTGGACAAGGCGTAGCGGGAATCCGGCCCGGGGGGTGGAAGGGGCGAGAGGAGGTCGTCGACCTGCACGAAGCGTTTGAAGTCGATCGGCACGATGCCAGGGGTTCCTCCCAGGTCGGTTCCCCGGCTGAGGTCATGGCATCCGCCGCAGGACAGCAGTTGAGCGCGCGCCACGACTTGATGCGGAGTCAGCGTGCTACCGATTCGCTGGAGCTTCGCTTGAAGGGCGTCTGAGAAGGCGTTGGGCGTGGCGGCCTTGTTGAACTCGACGAGGAAGTTGTCCACGCTGCCGAACGACGGCATGGAGCTGCTCTGCGCGGCGTTGTAGACGTCCGGGACGGCGTAGTTGAAGCGGTTGAAGTCATCCACCGCGAGGCTCGCGACCTGCGTGATGAAGTGGTCGCGAAAGCCCACCGCGAGGGGACTGGTGTTCAGGGGGTTGAAGAAGTCTCCCCGGGGCGTCGACTTCACGGTGACGGGGATGAAGCGCGGCGTGCAGCCCGTGGCATCACATTGATGCTTCAGCTTGAACTCGCGCAGCATCCACGGGTTGGGGGCGCCCACGCCTTGCTGCATGAACATGTTGGTGCGGACCTGTCCGGCGCCGCTGGGGTTGTCACCGTAGTGGCTGATGTGGATGACGGGAGGGATGCCCGGGGCCAGGCCCTCGAAGAAGAGCGCGTTCAGCAGGGCCTGTCGCTGGGTGAGGTCCTCGAGGGTGGAGAGCCGGGCCCACGCCTGGGCCACCGGACGGCAGCCCTCCAGCCCGAGCTCGGGGGCGGGGTTGGGGAGTACGCCTTCGAGGATGAAGCGGTTGCGTGAGCGCACCTGCGGGGCCGCGACGAACCGGGCGAAGGACATGCGGTACTCGCCGCAGTGAGCGCCGTCCACGGGGGCCAGGTCGAAGCGATTGAAGAGGCCCACGAGGATGTATCGGTCGAGCGGGACTGACTGGGCGCTCGCATCCGCTCCCTCCAGAGGTCTGCAGACATACGGGGCCCCGTTGAGGGTGTTGGCGTTGTCGCTGCAGTGGGGGCCGCCGGGCAGGTCCGGTTGCCCGGGCGCGGGGTTCTGCGTGTCCCAGAGCTGGCGGAAGAGCTGGTCCGATGTGAGGCCCGTATCGCCGGCCTGGCGGATGAGTTGGTCGAACACCCTGCGCGCGGTGATGGTGGAGACGGTGGCGTGGTCGGAGATGGCCAGCGAGCGCAGCGGGTCCAGCGTCGTCGAGGTGAGGGAAGGGCGATGGACGAGGTCGGTGGCCTGGAGCCCTCCACGTTCGGAGTGCAGCGATTGCGCGAGGCCGGGAGCCGCCGGCAGCAGGAGGAGGCTCGCGGACAGGGTGCGCAGCCAGGGGATTCGTCGGGTCTGCATGGGAGGCGCTCCAGGGGTGTCTGCCCAATCAGGCGGGAAAGGGCAGACAGTAGAGCAGCACTCGAGCCGCGATGGGCCTCGCCGCGTCAGAAATACAGCGGTGAGAGAGGTTCCTCAGTAGTCTGTTGAACGGGTCCTGTTGTCGGGCAGCAGGAACTGGTTCGCGGAGGGGCCGTCCGCCCAGCGGTTGTTCGACCAGGCGTTCCCACCGGTCTTGTAGTTCGCCACGCCGGAGCCTCTGTAGACGGCCGGCGTGTAGTTCGGGTCGCCGAAATCAGGACTCCACGCCCAGCGATTTCCGGTCACGACCATGTTCGTGACCGCCACCCCCATGGGGGCGTGCAAGGCGATTCCGCCGCCCAGGCCCACCACGAAGTAGTTGTCTTGCAGGGTGATCTGGTCGTAGCCGCTGAACCCGCTCTGCGAACCGTCGGAGTACATCGCGATCAGCCCGGACTGCGTGCTGTTCCAGGCGCCGTTCCACTGCAGGCGATTGCGAGAGAAGTTCAAGTACGACTGCCCGCCCCAGGTCTGGATGCCATCCGCGTGAGCGCCAGCGCTGCCAGGGTCCACGGCAATCCACGACTCAGTGAAGGTGACGTTGTTCGAGTAGACATTCTCAAACCCGCTGTGCGGGAAATAGCAGCGATGGCAGATGGACCTCGCGGGCTGCCTGCCGTCCTTGGCTCCCACTGAATTGAAGGCGCTCAGTTCGCTGTACAGCGCCGCGCCACCGCCTCCATTTCCCGCCGGATGGTTGAGGAGGAGGCTGCCCTTGCATCCGCGCAGCACCAGCCACCCGGAGTTGACGGTGATTTGCGACGTGAGGTTCGCGCCCTCGAGGACGATGGTGCCCTGCGGGAAGGAGAAGCCGTCGATGGTCTCGCCCCCGACGCCAACGGTGCGAGAGAGCGCGCCCCAGCTTCCCAGCGCTGTCCCGGTGAAGGTCCCTCCAGGGACGTTCGTGAAGGAGGAGATGCCAATCCCCGCGGGCCCCACGTCCGATACGGTGAGCTGCGAACCATGGGTGATGACGAGTGGGATGACGTCCTCGTCTCCGGAGCCCTCACCCGGGGAGCAGGCGCGCACCCCTTTGCACTGGGGGGCATCCGGGTCGACATCGGAGGAGGCGCAGGCCGACCCGGCCACTGTTCCCGCGAGGAGCAAAAGGCGCAGACGAGGCGCCCATCGGGAGGCACACGAGCTGAACATGGGGTGTTTCACTTTCTGGTAGGGGAGTCCCGGGACTGAGTGGTCCAGCCTAGGCCGTGATTCACCCAGAAAGAGGGACCGTTTCAGTGCCCATCTCTGGGCTTCGCGCTCGTGCCGGACAGAATGGGCGCTTTATTCCGGTCGCCCTACAACTCACCGCCAACGCGGACCGTGGAGTTGCTCCCGTCAAAGCGGACACAGTCAATGGGTGATACGGCACGTCGGTACTCGATAGGGGACCGCATCTTCAGGCCCTTGTGAGGATGCACGTGGTTGTAGTCATCGAACCACGCGGGCAGCTGTCGGAGGACTGCCTCCTCGGTGTCCGCTACTCGCGCGAGGAGGTTACGGTGTCGCCGGCCTTCGACTCGCGCGACGAGCTCGCCTTCGCGCTCTTGCGAATCGAGGCCGCTGCGAAGAAGCTGATTCCCAAGCCGAAGCTCGCCACGCTGTTCAAGAACCTGCGCTTCGAGACGGCCGGTAGACTCCTGAGGGAATACTGAGCGCGCTCCCATGCCCAAGCCCCGTCCGTCCAAAGTCGACTCGCTGTCCGCTCGCGCCGACACGCCGGTTCCCAAGAAGCAGGCCGCGCCGGACGTGTATTCCACGGCCCAGGTGTTCGCCGATGTGCATGTCACCCCGGAAGGCACGGTGGTGGTGCTCGCGGGCACGCCCCATCCGGACTCCGACCACGGCTACGTCGCTGGCGACGACCTGTGGGACTTCGACCAAGACATCAAGTGGAACCAGCCGTGGAACGACGTCGTGTGGCTGGGCCAGATAGACGTGGACGTGGACGAGGACGAGTTGGAGGCGAACGGGCTCTCCTATGACGTCGACTTCAACCGCCTGCTCATCCACGACGGCAAGACGTGGACCCGGAGGAATCTGCCCAAGGCACTGCCCTACGGTTACGTGGCGCCCGTCCTGCGTGATTTGGGAGCGCCGTGGGGCCTGTCCGCCTTCGGTGTGTCCGCGCTCGCATTCAAAGGCACCGGCACGAGCTGGAAGCTCAAGGAGGTCAGCGGTCCCGGGGGCCTGGACCTGGTGGACGGCGTGGTGCACGACGGCGTCCTCTTCGGACTCTGCTCCGAGAACGGCCTGGGGCGCCTGGTGCGCGAGGGCAAGGGGCTGCGTCTTGAACTCGTCGGAGGAGAAGAGCAATCCGGCCTGCGCGGCCTCTTCGTCCACGAGGGCACGCTCTTCGCCTTCGGCAACGACGGCGTGTGGGTGCTCAAGGACGGAGCCCTGGTTCGGCGTCATGCCACGCGCGCTCCGGTGCGGAGCCTGTGTGCCGCCCCTGCGCACGGTGTCTACCTGCACACGGACGAGCACGCCTGGTATCTGCCCCAGAAGGGCAAGGCACAGAAGCTCGTGCTCCCCAAGGACGGCATCCACTCGCTGGCCTTCTTCAAGAACCGACTGTTCGTCAGCGTCGGAGAAAAGGTGCTCCGGATGGAGAAGGATCGGGGCGTCGCCCTGAAGCTGCCCTTCCTCGCCCCCGGCGCCGCCCGCCTCGTTGTCGCTGGCGGCCAGCTATGGACGGTGTTCGCCCACCAACTGGCGTCCTCGCGCGGCGGGAAGCACTTCGAGCCCATTGCGTTTCGCTGAAACAGCAGCTCCCGCGTGGCGGGGGAGTGTACTTGCGCTGCTTGACGGCAGCGCAAGTGGTTGCTGTCTGGCTTTGCGGGGTGGCTGCCGCGCGTCAGAGGCACTCTTCGTAATAGTTTTCGACCGCAAAGTCGGTCTGAACGCCAGTGCGCGTGGGTGTTCTGTTGCAAGTACACCGCTCGCTGCCGACCGCCGTGGTGTAGGTGGCGTCACTGTAATAAGTGATATAGTAATCGGCGATGCAGCGAACCAGTGAGTCTTCGCGTGATGTCAAATCGGACTGCATTCCTGGGTCGGCTTCGCCTGCTCCGCAGCCGAACTGAAATCCGAGGACGGTGAGACCCAGCACCAACAATGAACGCATTGCTCCTCCAGAGGGATGAGGCGCTCCATGGGGTTGCATGAGGAGCATGCCACAGTTCCTGTCTGCGGGTGCAGGCGGGGGATTCCGGTCCAGAGTCTGTGAAAGACTTTGGTTCCCCTGGAGTCTGAGCCGCTGAGGGGTCGGCAGGCACCCTAGGATGTCTGCAAGAAGAGGGTGGCGTAGCTGCCGTTGCAATTTATTGCATACAGTTGCTCGTTGCCGGTCGCCAGGATTCTGCACGGTTCGATTTGTTCCAGCTCGACTCCGGGGAGTGATTGAACGCCACGAGTTTCATGGACAATCACCGTGGCCACGAAATGCGCGAAGCTCGGAAAGTTCCCCACGTAGGCGTCGATGGAAAACGAAGCATCGCCATACATGGTGATTCCCGCCTGCCTGGCCTCCGTGAGGGTCATGTGGCTGATGTTCTGTTTTTCGGGGCCCGGAAAGGCTTTGTCGATTCCAACACCACCAGGGCTGGTGACGTCCGTGTGGAGCGAAAGGAGTCTGAGCACTTCATCCCGAAGACTGTTGTCCATGGTGCCCCTCTTCTTCCATTCAGGTCGCGGCGAGCGCCTGGAGTGCCGAACGCAGCGCGTCTGGCAGCGTGCTCGGGTCTCCCCGGCGAAGGGCGTCCAGTCCCGCCTGGAAGTCCGCGCGCGCGCCGTCGACCTCGCCGAGCCGGGCGCGTAGCAGGCCCCGCTCGTGAAGCAGCTCGGGGTCGATACCCTCTCCCTGTTGCAGGGCGAGCGCGGCCGTGAGGTCCTGGATGGCCTCGGCGCTCCTTCCCAGTCGTGCGCGGACGGCGGCCCGCTGCTGGAGCAGCCAGGGGTTGTCCGCGTCCTCCGCGAGCGCGAGCGTCCAGTCCTGCTCGGCCTCGGCGTCTCGGCCAAGCGCCTCCAGGGACTCGGCGCGCTTCATGTGCAGTACGAGCGCCTTGCGGTAGCCGCCGTCCACCAGCGCATCGAAGTCCGCGACGGCCTCGACATGGCGACCCAGGCGGGCGAGGCACAGCGCTCGGTGCAGGCGTGTCGTGCGATGTCCGGGCGCCAGCTCCAGGACGCGCTCGAACCAGGGGAGGGCTTCGGCGGGAGCGCTCCCCCAGATGCCGAGCGTCATCGCAAGCTCCAGCAGGACGCGCCCCAGCTTCGGATGCGCCTCCGCGAGCGAGCGGGCCAGCGCGAGCGCCGTCGTGTACCGGCCACTCCTGCGCAGCCGGTCCAACTCGCGGAGCTTCTGTGCGACCTCGGGAGGACACGGCTCGCGTCCATTGCGCTCCCCCGCACCGGGCAGCTCGGGTGTGTCGGACTCGTCCACCTCGCGCCGGTTGCGTCGCTGCTTCGCGGACTTCCCCGATGCGGCTGCGTCGCGAGTGGCAACTTCCTCCTCGCGCTGTCCATGAGACGGCGTCGTCGAGCCCTCCCCGGAGGTCTTTCCAGGGAACGGCTCCGGGGGCTGTGTCTCCTGGTCGTCCCGCTTCGTCATTCCGCCTCGGACTCCCCCGGGAAATCACGGCAGAGCGCGTCGTAGTCGCGCCACCACGCATCGAGCACCTTCATGTCGGAGGCGCGAGGCTCGTCGCCCGGTCCCGCCATGTCCAGGTACGCGTGCAACAGCGGCCTGAAGTGCGGGTGCGCGCACTGGTCGATGATGTCCGTGGCACGCCGCTTCGGCGAGCGGATGTCCATGTTGAGCGCGTAGCCGTGCTCGGTGACGACGCACTTGATGTCGTGCTCCGTGTGGTCGATGTGGCGCACGTACGGCATCACACAGCTCACCGTCCGGCCGTCCTTCAGCTTCCGCACCGAAGGCGTGTGCACGATGCTGAGGTATGCATTGCGGAAGAAGTCCCCGGAGCCGCCCAGCCCGTTGACGATGCGCGAGCCGTCGATGTGCGTCGAATTCACATGCCCGTAGATGTCCACCTCGATGGGCGTGTTCATCGCGATGACAAAGAGGCGGGAGATGATTTCCGGACTGTTCGACAGCCACATCGGCCGCAGCACCAGCCGCTCCCGGCACCGCTCGAACATCTGCTGGAACCGCGCGCGCCCCTCGGCGGAGAAGGACACCGCCGTGGCGGACGCGTACTCGAACTTCGCGTCGTCCTCCACGTAGCGCAGCATTCCGTCCTGGAACACCTCGGTCCAGAATCGAATCTTCTGGAACGGTGATGCGTACAGCTCGCCGATGATGGCGTTGGCCACGTTGCCCACGCCGGACTGGATGGGCGGCAGGCGCTTGCCCCACTGGAACTGCTCGCGGCAGCGCATGAGGAACGCCACCACGTTCTGGGCAATCCGCTTGTCCGTCGCGTTCGCGGCCTTGAACGGCACCGGGTGGTCCGGCGTCCGCGACTCCACCACCGCCACCACCTTGCTCGCGTCGATCTCCACGTAGGGGTTGCCGATGCGGTCCCTCACGTTGAGCAGCGGCAGCGGCCAGCCCACGTGCGGGTGCACCGTGGGCAGGACGATGTCGTGGAACCCCGTGTAGTCCGGCACGGAGGTGTTCACCTCGAGGATGATCTTCTTCGCCTTCGCGAGCGCCTCGGCGCTGACACCCACCGACGAGGTGAGGATGACGCTGCCGTTGGGGCGGATGCGCGACACCTCCACCACCGCCACGTCGATGTCGCCGTAGAAGCCGTACATCATGTTGCGCGCGAAGGCGGACAGGTGGACGTCCGTGAAGTCCATCTCCCCCGCGTGGATGCGCCGGCGCGACGCCGACGAGGACATGTACGGCCCGCGCTTGCCGATGAAGGGCGCCATGGGGCCCTCCACGTCCTCGGACAAAGAGGCGCCCGACAGCAGGGTGATGCGCGTCTGGGGCGCGGTCTTCGCCAGATGTGAGGCCAGCGCGGGGAAGAACGTCTTGGGCTCCCCCGACTTGGTGAAGCCGCTGATGGCCACCGTGTTCCCGTCGGTGACGTGCTTCACCGCCTCCTCGACGGGGACGACCTTGGCCAGCAGGCCGGCGTTCTGGATGCGTTCCTGCAACGTGCTCGGAGCGTTCATGGGCGGCGGGAGGATGACACACCCCCGGGCCTCGGTCCTCAGCGGAAGCCCGGAGGCCGCCGCTTGTCCGCGTCCGTCTCGGCGTCCTCGGCCTTCAGTCGGGCTCCCGGAGACAGCTCGAACACCAGGCCGAACTGCCAGAAGTTCGCGCGCTCCAGGAAGAGGATGTTGTACGAGTCCTGGCCGTACACGTAGCGCGCGAAGAGGCCGAAGCCCGCTCCCCAGTACGGCAGCGCGGCGACCTCCGCGCTCACCGTGGCGCGCCGATGCGGCGTCTCCCCGAAGGGCGCTGACAGGGCGCACTCCAGTCGGAACCGGTGCTGCTTCCAGATGCGCTCACCCAGGAGGCTCACGCCCCAGTTCCCATCGCCGTAGACGCGCCGCTGCTCCTCGGTGATGCCGCCAGGGCCAATGGTCGTGTTCAGCTCCAGGAACGAGCCGCCGCCCACGAGCCACGCGCTGTCCAGGCTCGGCTCCACCGCGAAGGCGGTGCGCGCGTGCAGCTCTCCGCGCAGGAAGTTGGTGGAGAAGCTGCCGGTCAGCTCGTTGAGCGGGAGCTCTCCTTGTGCCGGCGTGCAGTCGGGGTCCGTACCCTCCTGGTTCGCGAAGAAGCACCCCTCCTGGCCATTCGAGTAGTGGCCCACGGTGAGGTTGGCCGCGAGCGCCAGGCCCCGCCCCGGACCGTCCTTGCCTCGCGAGCCCGGGAGCACGCGCAGGTGCGCCACCTGGAGCGTGATTTTGGGGACGTAGGACGGAGGGATGACGGGATTGCTGTCCGTGTTCAGCATCCGCAGCCGGATGTACGGCGTGAGCACCGCGGTGAGGAACCACTCGCCTCCCTTGCTCCGGAAGTGCCCGTTGTGGAGCTGGGGAAAGAAGAGATTGGGCGCAATCTGCGCCTCGAACAGCAGCGGGGCGGGCGAGTCCGGGTCCCCCTGTCGGCGGATGCGGTTGGGCGAGCCGAAGACGTAGCTGCGGTCCAGGAAGAGCGGGGCAGGGGAGTTGTACTCCCACCGCCAGTCCGCCCGGGCCTCCGCCGCCGCGACGAGCAGCAACGCCACCAGCGCCGGCAGCGGCGCTCGGGTCCTGGACGGGCGGGTGCCCGGTGCGTTCCGCATGAGGAGGCTCCTGCCGACGTGCGCGAGCCGGGACACCCCGGCATGGCTCCTCCCCTCTAGCCCGCTTCCAGCGGCCCCTCACCCGGCCGTCGGGGCGTCTGTCCTCGGTCGGGAAGAGGCGGCCCCCGGAACGTGTTGGGCGCCGCGATTCCGTGCTTTGGTGCACACCCCTTTTCGTCGGGAGAACCACTTTTCATGCGTAACCTCTTCTTCGCCAGCGCGGGTGTGGCCGCGCTCGTCTCCTCCGGCTGTGCGACGACGTCCCCGGAGCCCCGCCCGGAAGTCGCCGCGCCGGCCCCTTCGAGCGAGGTCGCCGCGCCGGTGGCCCCCTCGATTCCCCTGCTGGCGAAGTGGTCCGGCCCGCACGGCGGCGTGCCTCCCTTCGCCCAGGTGAAGGTGGAGGACTTCAAGCCCGCCATCGAAGCCGCCATGGACGAGTACCGCCGGGAGCTGGCCGCCATCGCGGGCAACCCCGCCGCGCCCGACTTCGAGAACACGCTGGCCGCGCTGGAGAACGCGGGCCGGACGTACGCCAACGTGGAGACGCTGTACGGCATCTGGGGCTCGTCCCTGAGCAGCCCGGAGTTCCAGGCCGTGGAGCGGGAGATGGCGCCCCGGTTCGCCGCCTTCGAGGATGAAATCACCCAGAACGAGGGCCTCTTCCGTCGCATCGAAGCCGTCTACCAGTCCCCCGACAAGGCGAAGCTGACGCCCGAGCAGCAGCGGCTGGCGTGGCTGCACCACACGCGCTTCGTGCGCTCCGGCGCGAAGCTGGACGGGGCGGCCAAGGCGCGGATGGGCGCCATCAACCAGCGCCTCGCGTCGCTCTACACGTCCTTCAGCCAGCACGTGCTCGGTGACGAGGAGGGCTACACCGTCGTCCTGGAGTCGGAGAAGGACCTGGCGGGCCTGCCGGACTCCGTGCGCGCGGGCGCCGCCGCCGCGGCCGAGGCGCGGGGCCAGAAGGGCAAGTGGATCATCACCAACACGCGCTCCTCCATGGAGCCGTTCCTGACGTACTCGTCGCGCCGTGACTTGCGCGAGAAGGTCTGGCGCAACTACGTCAACCGGGGCGACAACGGGGACGCGCGCGACAACAACGCCATCATCTCGGAAGTCCTCAAGCTGCGCGCCGAGCGCGCGAAGCTCCTGGGCTACGCCACGCACGCGCACTGGCGCCTGGAGAACGCCATGGCCCGGACGCCCGAGCGCGCCATGGAGCTGATGGAGGCGGTGTGGAAGCCCGCCGTGGCCCGCGTCCGCGAAGAGGTCGCGGACATGCAGAAGGTGGCCGACAAGGAGCGCGCGAAGCTGAAAATCGAGCCGTGGGACTACCGCTTCTACGCGGAGAAGGTCCGCAAGGCGAAGTACGACCTGGACCAGAACGAGGTGAAGCCCTACCTCCAACTGGAGAAGCTGCGTGAGGGCATGTTCTGGGTGGCTGGCGAACTGTTCGGCTTCGCCTTCACCCCGGTGACGGACGTGCAGGTCTACCACCCGGATGTCCGCGTCTGGGAGGTGAAGGACCAGGCGACGGGCCGCCACGTGGGGCTCTGGTACTTCGACCCGTACGCGCGGCCGGGCAAGCGCTCCGGCGCGTGGATGAACGCGTACCGCAACCAGGAGCGGTTCCGGGGCGACGTGACGACCATCGTCTCCAACAACTCCAACTTCGTGAAGGGCGCGCCCGGCGAGGCGGTGCTCATCTCCTGGGAGGACGCGAGCACGCTGTTCCACGAGTTCGGCCACGCGCTGCACGGCCTGAGCTCGTCGGTGTCCTACCCGTCGCTGTCCGGCACCAGCGTGGCGCGCGACTACGTGGAGTTCCCCTCGCAGCTCCTGGAGCACTGGCTGGCCACGCCCGAGGTGCTCAACACCTTCGCGCTGCACTACCAGACGGGCAAGCCCATCCCCCAGGCGCTGGTGTCTCGCATCGAGAAGGCCGCGACGTTCAACCAGGGCTTCGGCACGGTGGAGTACCTGTCCTCCGCGCTGGTGGACATGAAGCTGCACCTGGCCGGCGACGTGAGCATCGACGCGGATGCCTTCGAGCGCGACACGCTCAAGTCGCTGGGCATGCCCAAGGAAATCGTCATGCGCCACCGCACGCCGCAGTTCGGCCACGTCTTCGCGGGCGACGGCTACTCGGCGGGCTACTACAGCTACCTGTGGTCCGACACGCTGACGGCGGACGCGTTCGAGGGCTTCACCGAGGGCAAGGGCGCCTACGACAAGACGGTGGCGGAGAAGCTGCGCAAGAGCATCTTCTCCGTGGGCAACACCGTGGACCCGGCGGAGGGCTACCGCGCGTTCCGCGGCCGCGACGCCGGCATCAACGCGCTGATGCGCAAGCGCGGCTTCCCGGCGCCCGCCGCCGCGCAGACCAAGGCGCAGCCCTGAGCCACGTCGTCGTCACCGACGCCGGGTGACACTCCTGGGGGCGCGAAGCACGGCCAGCCGCCGCTTCGTGCCCCCGGGCCTTTTCACGGGTCCAGGAACGCGCGCTTCACGTCCATGAGCAGTTCGTCCTGCTTGCCCGCGGGCTGCCCCCGCCGGTGTCCCTGGTTGATGGTCCAGATGATGGTGCCGCCCAGCCCCTGCGCGCGCGCCCACTGACCCTTGGCGAAGACGGACTGGCCATCCTCGTAGGAGATGTAGTTGCAGTGGCCCGGGCCATTCACGGACGGGTACGAGAGGTACGGGGACGCGGCCTTCTCGTCCCAGTGCCGCGCCTCCGCGCTGTAGTACGACGTCATGATGTTGTCGTAGCTCATCGCGTTGTCGCTCTGGCCCTCGTTGACGTCGGGCCGCCCGTCCAGCGGCGTGCGGGGCTCCGTCACGCCCTGCCAGCAGGTGCCGAAGAACCCGATGCCCACGCCCAGCCGGCCGCGCGGCACTCCCGCTTTCAGATATCCCTCCACGGAGTACGCGACGGAGGTGGGGCGGTTCTGGGCTTCGTCCCGGAGGGGACTGGAGTGCCAGCTCTCCCAGCCGCCCCAGTGTCCGCTCATCTTGTAGGACATGATGTTGAGCTGATCCACGCGCTCGGCCAGCCGGGCCATGAACTTCTCCTCCACCTCGGGCATCCCGAAGTTGGAGTTCAGCCAGTTCACCGGCACGGTGATGATGATGTCCGGGCGGGCCGCGCGCAGCTCGTCAATCAGGGCCAGCAGCAGCTCGCCATCATTGCCCGCGGGCGGCAGGTTGATGGGCTCCCAGTCCAGGTCCAGGCCGTCGTAGCCCAGCTCCTCCATCGCCTTGATGAGCTCCTTCACGAAGACGATGCGGCTCTCCCCCGTGGACGCCTGCACGAAGCCATCGTGCTCGCCGAAGCCGCCCACCATCAGCAGGGACTTCTTCCCCGCGAGCCGCGCCCCCGCCGACAGCGCCTTGGCCATGAGGGGCCCTTCGTAGACGGTGACGTCGAAGTCCGTGTGCAGCGTCCCGTCGTAGCGGGGACGCACGCGGCCCACCATGATGTGCGTCAGGCCGGAGAAGTCCACCTCCTCCGGCGGCAGCTGCGCGCGCTGATATCCCACGTAGTAGCCCGACACCCAGCTCGACGGCGCACCGCCGGGCCTGGGCGTCACCGGGCCCACGAGCGCCGTGGGACCCTCGCCCACCTCGTTGACGGCCCGCACCGTGAAGACGTGGGGCCTGTCATTGGTGAGGTCCGGGATGCTCACACTCGCCGCGGGCGCGTCCACCGTGACGGACCGGCCCCCGGGCTCGGCGGTGACGACGTACTTCGTGAGCGCGCGGCCCCCGTAGCTCGCCGGCTGCAGCCAACTGACGTAGGCCTGCCCGTTGCCCGCGGTCGCCCGCACCGAGCGCGGCTGGCCGGGCACCGTGGGGTTGCTGATGGCCATGCCCGGCATCGGCATCACCGGCACGGAGGGGATGGAGGAGGTGCCCTCGCCCCGGGCGTTCACCGCGGAGACCTTGAACAGATAGGCGAAGCCGTTGTTGAGGCCCATCACCGTGGCCTGGCGCTCGCCCGCGCTGACGATGGCGCCGCCGCACGCGGGCTGGCACCGCACCACGTAGTACAGGAGAGGGTGCCCACCGTCGCTCGTCGGAGGTGTCCACGTCACCAGCGCCTGGGCATCCGCGGCCTGCGCCTCCACCGCGGACGGCTCCGCCGGAAGCCCCGGGCCCTCGTCACTCTTGCCGCATCCCCCCAGCAGCGTCCCCACTCCCAACGCCAGGACGAGCTGCCACCGCGCTGCGTGTCGAGTCTTCACCTGCGCACCTCATGGACCAGTCTCCCGACTATACGGGGAAGCCTGACATTTCTTGTGCTGGAATTATCTAGCAGTACTGCATGTGATTCCCCCAGGACAAGGGCGAGGGGTTCTCTCATATTTCGAGAGGCCGGTTCGGCCGTCCTGGAGGTTCCCCATTCTGGGGTGGCGCCTTTGGTAGCGTGGCGAACCTGCCAATGAAACGACTTCTCCTGTCCATGGCCCTTGGGGTCAGTGTCCTCGCCGTCGTGCTCGTCGCCCGGACGCTCACGTTCAAGTCCCGGCAGGTGGTGCCGGAGGCGGCGACCGCGCTGACGGTGGACGCTCAGGCCCTGGCGTCGCGCCTGTCGGGGGCGCTGCGGTTGAAGACGGTGGCCGCCTCCGAGGGCGTGCCCGCGGACGCCGAGGCCTTCGCGGCCCTGCATGCCTACCTGGCGGAGCACTTCCCGCGCGTCCATGCCGAGCTGAAGCGCGAGGTGGTGGGGGCGCACTCGCTGCTCTACACGTGGCAGGGCACGGACGCCTCGCTGCGGCCGATGATGCTCCTGGGGCACCTGGACGTGGTGCCGGTGACGCCCGGCACGGAGGGCGCGTGGGCCCATCCTCCGTTCGACGGGGTGGTGGCGGACGGGTTCGTCTGGGGGCGCGGCTCGCTGGACGACAAGGGGAGCGTGCTGGCGCAGCTGGAGGCGGTGGAGGCGCTGCTGGCGGCGGGGGAGAAGCCCCGGCGCACGGTGCTGCTCGCGTTCGGCGCGGACGAGGAGGTGGGCGGACGGGAGGGCGCGGTGGTCATCGCGAAGCGGCTCCAGGAGCGCGGCGTCCGGCTGGAGTCCGTGCTGGACGAGGGCGGCGTCATCATGTCCGGCACGGTGCCCGGCGTGAGCGCGCCCGTGGCGCTGGTGGGCACGTCGGAGAAGGGCTTCGTCAGCGTGGTGCTGTCGGTGAAGGGCGAAGGTGGCCACTCGTCCATGCCGCCGCCCAGCACCGCCGTGGGCGTGCTGGCTCGCGCCGTGTCGAGGCTGGAGGCCGCGCCCATGCCCACGCGGCTCCAGGGTGGCAGCCGCGAGCTGTTCACCCGCGTGGGGCCGGAGATGCCCTTTGGCATGCGACTGCTCTTCGCCAACCTGTGGCTCACCGAGCCGCTGGTGGTGCGGCGGCTCACGGCCAGTCCCACCACCAACGCGGCGGTGCGCACGACGACGGCCGTCACCGTGTTCGAGGGCGGCGTGAAGGACAACGTCCTGCCGGCGAGCGCCCGCGCGGTGGTGAACTTCCGCATCCTCCCGGGCGACAGCGTCGAAGGCGTGCTCTCACATGTCCGGGCCACGGTGGATGACTCGCGCGTGGAGGTGGGCACGCTGGACTTCCAGAGCGAGCCCTCGCCGGTGTCTCCCACCGACTCCGAATCCTGGCGCGAGCTGGAGCGCTCGTTGCGCCAGGTGTTTCCCGACGTCCTCGTGTCGCCGTACCTCAACGTGGCCGCCACCGACTCGCGGCACTTCGTGGGCTTGAGCGACAACGTCTACCGCTTCTTCCCCGCGCACCTGCGGCGCGAGGACCTGGCGCGCATCCACGGCAAGGACGAGCGCATCGCCGTGACGGCCTACGCGGACGCGGTCCGCTTCTACGCCCAGTATCTGCGCAACGCCGCGCGCTGAGACACCGCTGAGACAGGCCCCCTGGCATCAGAGCCAGGGCAATCGAGTCCGGACCGGACACGGCTGCCATGGAAGGGAATGTGGGTCTGAGACACGAAAACAGGTGATTCAGTCCGCTCTTCCTGCACATCTGCGCATTTCCTGCATTTTCACGGAGGGTGCGGGATGCCGAATGCGCAACCGCGTTGACACGCACCGCGCGCACTTCCAGCATCGGTGTCTATGGCGACCGTCCCCCCTGTTGGAACGCGGCTCGCGAGTCTCGTACTCGCCTCTCTTCTCTTCTCGATAGTTGCATCCTCCTGCGGAGGCGATGGTGGCGCTGGCAAGCCCGACGCCGGCCTCCCCGATGGGGGTGATGGTGGCCCCGTCCTCTGTGACGGCGGCACCTGTCCCGTCGACACCTGCGGCGACCGCACGCTCCAGACGGGTGAAGCGTGTGACGACGGCAACAAGGTGGCCGGCGACGGTTGCACGGCGACGTGCGCCATCGAAGACGGCTGGGTCTGCGATGTCGCGGGTCAGCCCTGCATCCGCAAGTTCGGCTGTGGCAACGGCCGCGTGGAGGCTCCCGAGGCGTGTGATGACCGCAACGTGTCGTCCAACGACGGCTGCAGCGCGACCTGCACGGTGGAGGCCGGCTGGAACTGCCCCGCGGCCGGCGGTCGCTGCCACGCCGCCCGGTGCAACGACGGCATCAAGGTGGGTGATGAGGAGTGCGAGGACGGCAACGTCGCCAACAACGACGGCTGCAACTCCGAGTGCCGCCTCGAGGAGGGCTGGAAGTGCCCCACGGTGGGCGCGGTCTGCACCCGGACGACCTGTGGCGACATGATTGTCGAGGGCACCGAGGAGTGCGACGACGGCAACAAGGACATGGGCGATGGCTGCTCGCCGCTGTGCAAGCGCGAGCCGCGCTGCACCGGTGGCACCTGCCAGGCGACGTGCGGCGACGGCATCATGCTGCCCAACGACACGTCCGAGGAGTGCGACGACGGCAACGCGCGCTCCAACGACGGCTGCTCCGCGACGTGCAAGCTCGAGGAAGGCTTCGTGTGCAGGCTCATCGAGGAGACGCCGCCGGACGTGATCTCCATCCCCGTCGTCTACCGTGACTTCCGTGGCTGGGACCTGCCGGCCTCGGGTTCGGTCCCGAAGGGCCATATCGACTTCGAGAACGCCAATGGCTCCGAGAAGGGCATCGTCAAGACGGAGCTCGTGCGGAGCTACAACGGCAAGGACTACCCCGGCGGCAAGCCCGGCCTGGCGAAGCTGACGGGCTCCACCACCACGCATGGCGAGGCCCCCTTCATGCAGTGGTACATCGACGCCGCGGGCATCAACCAGACCGTCGTGGGGACCCTGGACCTGGCCAAGCAGCCCGATGAGTCGTACGTGTTCGACGACCCGGATTTCTTCCCCGTGGACGGCAAGGGCTGGATTGCCGCGGGCTTCGAGCAGCCGCGCAATGGTGGGCACAACTTCAGCTTCACCAGCGAGGCGCGCTACTGGTTCGAGTACAAGGGCACCGAGGTGCTCACGTTCCGCGGCGACGACGACGTGTGGGTGTTCATCAACGGCAAGCTCGCGCTGGACCTGGGCGGCGTGCACGGCGCCCAGGAGGACTCGGTCAACGTGTCGAGCCAGGCCTCCGCGCTGGGCCTCACCGTGGGCGGCATCTACGAAGTCGTCGTGTACCAGGCCGAGCGCCACACCACGGCGTCCTCGTACAAGCTGACGCTCAACGACTTCGTCACCAAGCGCACCGATTGCCGCGCCACCTGCGGCAACGGCGTGCCGGACGAAGGTGAGGAGTGCGACGACGGCATCAACGCCGGTGGCTACGGGCAGTGCGCTCGCGGCTGCGTGTTCGGCCCTCGCTGCGGCGACAACAAGGTGCAGCAGGACGCTCCGGCCAACGAGGAGTGCGACGACGGCAACACCCGCAGCAACGACGGCTGCAGCGCCACCTGCAAGGTGGAGATCGGCTGAGTCGTCCGTCGTGACGAGCCGCTTCCGGGCCTGACGCCCTGGAGCGGCTCGCGCCTCACCGCCGCGCGCCAGGGTGACACCCGCCCGGCGCGCGGTGGGGGCGAGGCGCGTGTCCCGAGACTCGGTATGCCCCCGGTTCGCTCCGGAGCGGGCCTGGGGTCGGGATGACCGCGAGGGGCTGGCCGGGGAGCAGGCATGCGCTCATTCGTCGCGGGCCGCTCTCGCGAGGCCGTCTGGTATCTTCCGCGCGACTCCATGGTGTCCCTCTCCCCGCCGCGCGTGTTGCTGCTGCTGTCCCTGCTGCTGGCTGCTCCGGCCGGCGCGGCTGGCGCGAAGAGCACGCAGCCTGGCGCCGACGAGGTGATGGGCATGCTGCGCAAGGTGGAGACGGCCCGGGTGCGCGGGACGCTGCGCGTGCTGGACAGTGAGCTGGAAGAGCAGGGCCGCGCGAGGCCCAAGGACTTGATGCCACGCGTGTACCGCGCATGGCTCGCCTTCCCGGCGGACACCTGCTGGAACGAGCTCAAGGCCCTGTCCACGCTGGAGCCGGAGAACCCCTGGCCCCATCTGGGCATGGGGCTCATCTACATCCGCTGGGGCCTCTTGTCGGAGGCGCGAGGTCCGCTGGCCGCCGCGCGTCGGGCGTCGCCCGACTTCGCTCCCGCGCTCTGGGGGGAAGGGCTGCTGCTCCAGGCGGAGGGGAAGCCCGCGGAGGCGGAGGCTCGCCTGCGTGCTTCGCTGGCGAAGCTGGATGCGCCCCAGGTGCGCACCGCGCTCGGCCTGTTGCTGGCGGCGAAGCCCGGACGGGAGGCGGAGGCGCGCGCGGAGCTGTCGCGCTCGGTGGAGGTTTGGCCGGAGCAGCCGGAGGCGCTGCGCAAGCTGGCCGCGCTGGCCCATGCGGCGAAGGACGTGCGCGCGGCGGCCCTGGCGGGAGAGAAGCTCGTCGCCCTGAAGCCCATGGACCGCGAGGCGCACCGGCTCCAGGCGGACCTGTGGCTCTCCGCCTCCGAGAAGGACAAGGCCGCGCGCTCGCTGGAGCGGTACGTGGAGCTGGGCGGCGCGGAGGCCGGGGCGCTGGCGCTGCTCGCCCGCGTCTACGCGGAGCTGTCGCGCCCGGCGGACGAGGAGAAGGCCCTGGTCCGGCTCATCGACGTGGAGCTGAAGGACCCCGAGCCGCTCTTGCGGCTGGCGGAGCTGACCGAGGCGCGCGCGGACGCCACCGCCAGCGAGGGCTTCCTGGTGAAGGCGTCGGAGCGGGCGCCGGAGCGCTCCGACATCCACGTGCGCCGGGCCCGGTTGTGTTTGAAGCAGGAGCGCTGGAAGGACGCGCTGGTGTCCTACCGCGCGGCGCAGGCCGCCCCCGAGCGGAAGGTGCCGGAGGCGGAAGCCGAGACGGCGGAGCTGGTGCGGCGCTTCCGTCTGCCCGCGACGCCGGCCAGGGGCGCGGCGGACAAAATCTACAACCGGGTGTCGCTGGGGTTGGTGGCGCTCTACATGGAGCGCCTCAAGGAGCTGCCGGAGCTCAAGGGCAACCTCAAGCTGCGCGTCCAGGTGGATGCGTCCGGCCGGGCCACGCAGGTGTCGGTCCTCTACGACAGCATGGAGGACCCGTTCATCGCGGGCCACGCGTACTTCGCCTTCCTGGACGCGCAATATCCTCCCGGCGAGGACGAGCCCATCTTCCAGTACGTCTTCCGGCCGCCGCCGAAGTAGCGGCCGGAAGTCGTCGCCCGCGCGTCATTCCCCGTCGGACGTGCCGCTGCCGCCGTAGCCCCGGGCCTCGCCACGCAGCTTCTCCCACTCGCCTCGGGCCTGACGCTCCTCGCCCAGGCGCTGGTCCACCAGCCGCTGCGCCTCCTCCGTGTTGCGCTGGGCGTTGGCCACCGCGCTGGTGAACTCGGCCTCGGAGAGGTCCTTGGCGCGCACGTCATCGCTGTTCCTCAGCGCCTCCATTTCGGCCTGGCGAAGGCGCGCGTCGGCCAGCTCCAGCTCGCGCTGACGAAGGTCCTTGCGAGCCTTCTGGGTCTCGATGGCGCGCTGGCGCCACTCGAGCTGGGCATGGGCGGCCGCCTGCTTGCCCTCGGTGGCCTTCAGCTCCGCCTGGGCTTGCGAGATGTTGGACGCTCGGCCGGTGGCCTGCGCCGCCTCGACGGCCGTCTGGTTGGCCTTGGTGGAGAGCTTCGCGGCCTCCTCGTTGCGCTGGGCGACCTCCGCCGCGCGCTCCGCGTCCTTGACGGCCACGTCCGCGCGGGTGACTTCATCCTGGGCCTTGAGTCGCTCCGCCTGGGCGTTGCGCACGTCGCCGAGCTCCGACTCCGGGACTCGGGCCATCCAGGACTGGTCGACCTTCTGCTGCTCCTTGCTCGCGGAGCGGGATGAGCTGCACCCTCCGAGGACAAGGGCCGTACCGAACACCACTCCCGCCAGCACCTGACGCCGTCTCGTCTGGAACATGATTCCTCCTCACCATCGCGGATCGTTGCCTGCTCGACACGGTAGGCACTCAGCGGTGGTGAGGCAGTCGGCACTGCAGTGCATTGGGCGTTCGCTTCGCGGCGCGCCGGACGGAGGCTCCGTGGGCCTCCCGGAGACGGCCCCCGGGGGGCAGGCCTCGTCCGCCGGCTTGCTCCGCGGACGAGCGCGGGCTCAGCGCTTCTCGAGGATGACCGCGTAGAACTCGATGCCGACGCCCTCGCGGTCCTCCTCGGTGATGTGGCCCACGGGCAGGCCCAGGAACTCGCGCACCGTCATCACTCCGCCGGGGCCGGGCGTCCACGGACCGCACAGGTCCAGGTACTCGCGAAGCGAGTAGAGCTGGAAGGACTCGCCCATCTTCTGGAACATGCCGACGAACTGCTCCCACTTCGGCGTGCTCAGGCCCGGGGCCTTCGTCTCGAAGGTCGCGAAGAGCTTGGAGCCGGGCGCGGCCCAGTCATACAAATCGCGGAAGAACTTCCGGTTCTCCTCCGAGGAGAGGAACACGGTGATGCCGTTGGCGCCGAAGGCCACGCGCCGCTCTCCATCCAGGAAGGCCTGGACGTCCGGGCGGCGCAGGAAGTCCCCCGCGGAGCGGATGTCACATTCCATGTAGCGCGTGCGCGGATTGTCGCCGAGCAGGTGCTTGCCGGTGGCGATGGTGAGCGGATTGATGTCGCTGTAGAGCACCTTGGCCTGCGGCAGCACGGAGTGGACGTGGTCGCTCGTCGGCAGGCCGGAGGCGAAGTCCACCCAGTGATGGAAGCCGTCCGAGGACAGGCGCTGGGCGGCGGTGCGCAGACAGCCGCGCAGCATGCGCAACCACTTCCGGGTGGAGGGCACCAGGGAGAACATGAACTCCGCGGCCTGCCGGTCCACCTCGAAGTGGTGGGTGCCTCCCAGGGTGTAGTCGTAGATGCGGGCCGCGTCGGGCACGTGGGGGTTGACGCCGGGGATGCGGGCCAGCTCCGGGTTGTCCATGCGTCTGTCTCCGTCGGGGTGGATGCGGATGTAACGGGGTGGCGCGGCTTCAGGGCCGCCAGACTTCGGAAGTCGTCTCCAGCGAGCCATCCGGCGCCACGCGCGTGGTGCCCGCGACGAGGAACGCGCCCTCGCCCAGCGGGACGACGTGGTGTCCCGCGCGGCCCACGGCCAGCGGCATCCCAGGGCTCCAGGTGCCCGTGGCCGGATTCCACAGCTCCACGTCGGTGGCTTCCGCGTAGGTGTCCGAGCGCAGCCCTCCGGACACGGCGGCCCGTCCGTCCGGAAGCGCGGTGAGGGTGAAGCCGGAGCGGGCGAGGCCGAGCGCGCCCGTCGCCGTCCACTGCTCGGTGCGCGGGTCGAAGACTTCGGCGCTCGTGAGCGAGGTGCCCTGGTGCCAGCCGCCCACGACGAGGATGCGCCCGTCCGAGAGGGTGACGCCCTCGGCGTCGTCTCGGGCCTCTGTGAGGGGATGGGGGGCGGTCCTCCAGGCCCGTGACGAGGGCTCCCAGAGTTCGGTGCTCAGATTCAGGGGCGGCGCCAGATGTTCGCCTTCGATGATGGCGAAGCCGAAGCCGTTGTCGCGGCCCCCGGCGATGACGACGCGCTCCCCGCTCACGCACACGGGGCCGGTGTGGAAGATGCGAACCGTCTGGCCCGCGGGCTCCCACGCCGTGGCGCCGGGGCGCAGCATTTCCGCGCGTGTGCCCCGCTCGATGTCGTTGTCATGGTCCGAGCCCAGCACCAGCACCGCGCCGTCCGGGAGCACGCGCGCGACGGGACGCGAGCGCGCGGCCCGCAGCGGCGGGCCGGGGACGAAGCGCCGGGTGTCCGGCTCCCAGTAGCGGGTGCTGTCCAGCTCCGGAGTCGGGTTGTCCCGTCCGCCGATGAGCAGCACGCGTCCGTCCGGGAGCGCCACCGCCGCATGGTCCTGCCGGGGCTCGGGCAGCGGGGAGAGTTCCAACCACTCTTCCCGCGAGGTGTCCCAGAACGCCGCGCCCGTCGACGCGCGAGGCGTGGCGCCGATGCCGTCCCGCTGCCAGCCCTGTCCGCCCGCGAGCAGCGCCCCTCCGGCGACAGCCGTCAGGCTGAACCCGTCGAGCCAGAGGCCGGAGTAGGGGACGCGTCTGCGCGCGGTGGACGGCGGGCTTCGAGTCATGGCGCCATCGTACGCCGGCCCCGCCACCTGGCGCCTCTGGCCCGGTGAGGTCTCCGGCGACCTGGACGCTGGGATGCACACGTCAGACGACCCCGAGTGCCGGGGAGGATGCCGGACGTGGGCCGGCCGGGGTGACAACCTGGGAGGGTGGACGAGCCGTGGGTGTCCCAGGCAAAGGCTTGTCTCGCGTGCATGTCTGGTGTTTCTCTGTCCATTCCAAGTCGTGTCGAGGGGGGAGACATGAGCCGTGTGCGCAGTGGTGCCGCCGTGGCTGTCTGGGGTTGTCTATTGGGAGCGCTGTGGCTGTCGGGCTGCGTCGAGCCAGGGGCAACTCCGCCTCCCGAGGACCTTGCTTCCAGCCGCGCCGCGGAAGGCTTCTCCCGTCAAGGCACGGTGATGGCGGGACGTAATCACACGCTGACGCTGCGCGCGGATGGCACGGTGTGGGCGTGGGGTGGCAACACCTTTGGTCAGCTCGGGGATGGCACGACGACGGCGAAGTCCTCGCCCACGCGGATTCGAGGGCCGCTGGGGATGAGTGCCATTGGCGTGGGGGAGCTGCACTCACTCGCGCTGAAGGCCGACGGCACCGTGTGGACGTGGGGAGACAACACCCGGGGGCAGTTGGGGGATGGAACCACCACGCGTCGGGCGTGGCCCCAGCGAGTGCCAGGACTGACGAACGTGGTGCGCATCGCGGGAGGCTTCTCGCATTCGCTGGCGCTCAAGGCGGACGGCACGGTGTGGGCGTGGGGCCTCAACGCCACGGGGCAGCTGGGTGATGGGACGACGTCCCAGCGCCTGGCTCCCACCCAGGTGCAAGGGCTCATCAACGTCGTGGCCATCGCCGCAGGCAATGCGCACTCCCTGGCCCTGACGGCGGACGGCGCCGTGTGGACATGGGGTGGAAACGCGGACGGCCAGCTCGGCACGGGGGACACGCTGAACCGCTCCCTGCCGGTGGCCGTGGCGGGCTTGCTGAGCGTGACAGCGGTGTCGGGTGGTGGCTCGCATTCGGTGGTGCTCAAGTCGGATGGCACCGTGTGGGCGTGGGGACAGAACACCTACGGCCAGCTCGGCGATGGGACGACGGGGCAGCGCCTGACGCCGACCCAGGTCCCCGGGCTCCTGGACGTGGAGGCGGTGGTGGGCGGAGGCCAGCACTCGGTGGCGTTGAGGGTGGATGGCTCGGTGTGGGCGTGGGGGAACAACCAGCGAGGTCAGTTGGGGGATGGAAGCCTGACGCAGCGCCTGGCGCCGATGCGGGTGACGGGGGTGTCCTTGGTGAAGGGCGTCACGGCGGGCGGGGGACAGCACACGGTGGTGGTGAAGGCGGACGGCACGGTGCTGGCGTGGGGCTCCAACGCGGACGGGCAGGTGGGGGACGGGACGACGTTCCAGGCCTTCGTTCCGACGCGGACGGCGGGCTGGCGGCAGCGGACGGACGTGTCGACGGGGGATGCGCACACGGTGGTGGTGAAGGCGGACGGCACGGTGTGGGCCTGGGGGGAGAACTACCTGGGGCAGCTCGGGGCGGCGGGCCGGCCGGGCCGTGCGACGCCCGGGCAGGTGCCAGGACTGTCGGAGGTGCTGGCGGTGGCGTCTGGCCGGGACCACGTGGTGGCGCTCACGCTGGACGGTTCGGTGTGGACGTGGGGAGGAACCTTCCAGGGCCCCGGTGGGCCGGCGGCTCGCGACGGCCTGCGGACGCCCACGCGCATCACCAGCCTCTCCAACGTGGTGATGGTGGGGGCGGGGATGCACCACTCCGTGGCGCTGAAGGACGACGGCACGGTGTGGGCGTGGTCCATCAATCCCCTGTGGTTCCCGGGTGCGCCCCCGTCGAGCTTCGTGCTGGCTCCGACGCAAGTCTCGGGCCTCACGGGAGTCATCGCGGTGTCGGGGGGCGGCTACAACTTCTTCGCATTGAAGGCGGACGGCACGCTGTGGGCGTGGGGCACCAATCCACACGGCAATATCGGCGACGGGACGCTGGATGATGCCCCGCTCCCGGTGCGGGTGCTGGGACTGACGGAGGTGATGGACTTCTCCTCGGGGCTGACTCATTCCGCGGCGCTGAAGGCGGACGGCACGATGTGGACCTGGGGTGAGAACTCCGACGGCCAGCTCGGAGACGGCACCCAGGTCAACCGGCTCTCGCCCATCCAGGTCCAGGGGCTCACGGAAGGGATACGCCTCTCCGCCGGCTTCGCGGACTCCTTCGTGCTGAAGTCGAACGGGACGGTGGAGTCCTGGGGCTTCAATGGCTCTGGGCAACTGGGGGACGGCACGTTCATCACGCGTTCGGTGCCCGCTCCGCTGACGGGCTTCACGGGGGCGGTGTCCCTGTCGGCCGGGCTGCATCACGTGGCGGTGGTGAAGGGGGATGGCTCGGTGTGGACCTGGGGTCTCAACCAGAGCGGGCAGTTGGGCACGGGGACCTTCGTCGACAGCGCCACGCCCGTGCGTGTGTGGTGATTCGCCGCGGGAGTCGGGCTTCGGAGGCGCGCCGGGGCTCGTGACAGGGATTGCAAGACTCGTCTGGAGCAGGGGGACTCATGCAATGCGGTGGGAGAAGTGTGTCCGGCATCCTGGCGTGGGGCGGGTTGCTGTGCGCGCTGGTGCTGGTGGGGTGCACCGAGCGCGGCGCCAGTGGCAAGGCGGCGGAGCTCGCGTCCGCGCGCGCGGCGGAAGGTGTCGCGCGTCAGGGCACGGTGCTGGCGGGGCGCAATCACACGCTGGCGTTGCGCTCGGACGGGACGGTGTGGGCGTGGGGGCGCAATCACCTGGGGCAGCTGGGGGATGGGAGCACCGTCACGCAGAGGCTGGTGCCCGTGAATGTTCCCGGCATCTCGGCGCTGTCCGTCGCCGCGGGCGCCGCTCATGCGCATGCGATTCGAGGAGACCGGGGCGTGTGGTCCTGGGGTGACAGCACTTCGGGGCAGCTTGGCACGGGCCTGTCTCCTGTTCGAGTGTCACCCGTGAGGGTCTGGTAGCGCGGCAAAGGCAGCACGAAGTCCGGGAGGGCCTCGTGCTGCTGCGAGCACCCTCCCGACCGCGCCCCTGCTTCGCGCGGGTCCTGTGTGGAAGTTCTCGTCGTCGGGCTGTCTGAAAAGGGGTGTCCCATGGAGCGTGTCGCGAGACGTGTGTCTGGAATCCCGGTGTGCTGGCTGTTGTGCGTGATGTGGCTGGCGAGTTGTGGTGAACCGGGTGCATTCGAAAATTCCGAACTCGGCACCATCCGTGCCGCCGAGGGTGCCTCGCGCCAGGGCACGGTGATGGCGGGGCGGCACCACACGTTGGCGCTGCGCTCGGATGGGACGGTGTGGTCCTGGGGCGGAAATGCCTTTGGACAGTTGGGCAATGGCACCACCCGCCCTCGTCCTGCGCCCACGCGCGTGTGGCGTCTGTTCAGCATCAGGGCCATTGGCGCCGGGGAACTGCATTCGCTGGCGTTGAAGTCGGACGGGACGGTGTGGTCCTGGGGCTACAACAGCAGCGGCCAGCTCGGGGATGGCAGCCTCGTCTCTCGCTCGGTGCCCGCGGCCCTGCCGAACCTGACGAACGTGGTGGGCATCGCCGCCGGCTTCTCCCACTCCGTGGTCCTGAAGGCGGACGGGACGGTGTGGGCCTGGGGCAACAACGCGACGGGGCAGTTGGGAGATGGGACGACGGTGCGAAAGACCTCACCTGTGCAGGTGCAGGGCCTGACGGGCGTGGTGTCCATCGCGGCGGGCAATGCTCATTCAATGGCGCTGACGGCGGACGGCCGGGTGTGGACGTGGGGCGGAAACGCGGATGGTCAGCTCGGCACGGGAACCCTGACAGGCCGCTTGCTGCCCGCCGTCCTCCCAGGGATGACGGGCGTGACGGCGGTGACCGGTGGTGGCTCTCACTCGGTGCTGTTGAAGACGGATGGCACGGTGTGGAGCTGGGGGAGGAATGACGAGGGGCAGCTGGGGCTGGGCACCTCGGCGGCGAGCCTGGTCCCCACGCAGGTGCCAGGGCTGACGGGCGTCGCCGCGGTGGTGGGTGGAGGCCAGCACACGGTGGCGCTGAAGGGGGATGGAACGGTGTGGGCGTGGGGCAGCAACCTGAGAGCGCAGCTGGGGGACGGAACGCAGACGCAAAGACTGTCACCGTTCCAGGTGCCCGGGCTCACGCAGGTCAAGGGCGTGTCGGCGGGAGGTGGGCAGCACTCGGTGGCGGTGGTGGCCACGGGCGAGGTATGGGCCTGGGGCTCCAACTCCGACGGACAGGTGGGGGATGGGACCTATCTGATGAAGCTGGCGCCCGCGCTGACGCGGGGGTTGCTGGAGCGCGTGGAGGCCTCCTCGGGAGGGCGCCATTCCCTGGCGCTCAAGGCGGATGGCACCGCGTGGGCCTGGGGCTCGAATGACCAGTCCCAGCTCGGGGATGGCACGACGCAGACTCGCTGGCTGCCCGTCCAGGTCCCCACGCTGACGCTGATGGCGGCCGTGGCCGCGGGGGCCTACCACTCGGTGGCGCTCAAGGAGAACGGCTCGGTGTGGAGCTGGGGCTCGAACAGTTGGGGAGCGCTGGGGGATGGGACGAACGTCAACCGGGCCCTGCCCGTGAAGGTGGGCACCACGCTCACCGCGTCGGCCGTGGCGGTGGGGGCCTATCATTCGCTGGCCTTGAGTGTGGACGGCTCCGTCTGGGCGTGGGGAGACAATGAGATGGGGCAGCTCGGGGACGGCAATCCCCGGTTCCTGTCCCGGACGGCGCCCGTCAAGGCGCTGGGCCTGGAAGGCGTCGTGGCGCTCTCGGCGGGCGTCGAGCACTCGCTGGCGTTGAAGGCGGATGGAACGGTCTGGACCTGGGGCCGCCAGGACACGTGCGAGGACGTCGAGGACCTGGGCCGGCTGGTCTTCGCGCCCGAGCAGGTGCTGGGGCTGACGGACGTGGTTTCGCTGGGGGCGGGTGTCTGTCATTCGCTGGCGTTGAAGGCGGATGGCACGGTGTGGGCCTGGGGAAGCAACGCGAAGGGTCAGCTGGGGGATGGGAGCTTCACGGCGCGGCTCGCTCCGGCGCGGGTGCCAGGGCTCACGGGGGTGGTGGCGCTGTCGGTGGGAGCCGAGAGTGTCCTGGCCTTGAAGGCGGATGGCACCGTGTGGGGCTGGGGTGCCAACGTCCAGGGGCAGTTGGGAGGGGGCGCCTCGGCGGCGCGTACGAGTCCGGTGCAGGTGCCCGCGCTCACGGGGGTCAGGACGGTCTCCGTGGGGGAGCAGCACTCCCTGGCGGTGAAGGAGGATGGGACGGTCTGGGCGTGGGGTGGGAACGCCGACGGGCAGATTGGCGATGGGGTCGTGGATTGGCAGTTGTTGCCGGTGCGCTCGCAGCTCGTGGCTTCACGCGGGCTGTCCACGGCGTATCAGTTCTCGCTGGGCGTCGCGCTGGACGGGAGCGTCCAGGGCACGGGGGCGAATCTGTCAGGGCAGTTGGGGGATGGGAGCGTCCTGAACCGCGCGCTGCCGGTGGCGGCGCTGGGGCTCACGGAGTGTCGAGCGATTGCCGGCGGTCAAGGGCATACCCTGGCCTTGAAGTCAGATGGGCGGCTGCTCTCCTGGGGGGAGAATCAGGAGGGTGAGCTGGGAGATGGGACGGGGGTGTCCCGGGCGCTGCCCACGTTGATTCCCTCGCCGACGGGAGTGTTGTCCATCGCGGTGGGCAGCCGGCACTCGCTGGCCTTGCTGGGAGATGGCACCGTCCAGTCCTGGGGTTCCAATGTCCAGGGGCAACTGGGTGACGGGACGACCGTGTCCCGAATCCTGCCGGTCCGCGTCCAGGGCTTGACGGGAGTGGCTGCGATTGCGGCGGGCGAGGGCTTCTCCCTGGCGCTCAAGCACGACGGCACGGTGTGGAGCTGGGGGTACAACTCGCTGGGACAGCTGGGCGATAACTCCACGGCCCGGCGGCTGTCGCCGGTGCAGACGCAAGGGCTCACGGGCGTGACGGCTGTCTCGGCTGGACGCACGCATGCGCTGGCCTTGAAGGGAGATGGGACCATCTGGGGCTGGGGGTCCAATACCTATGGCGAGCTGGGGGATGGCACACAGGTGCGCAAGCTGTTGCCCGTGCAGGTGAGCGGGGTGGCGGGGGCTGTCACCCTGGACGCGGGCGAGCACCACAGCCTCGCGGTGACGACGGGTGGCAAGGTCTGGTCCTGGGGGCGCAACCAGCAGGGCCAGCTGGGCAGCGGGGCGAAGTCCAACTGGCGGCTGTTGCCGGCACAGGTGGCGGGGCTGACGGGCGCCGTGTCCGTGGGGGCAGGGGGTGAGCACTCGCTCGCCGTGCTCGCGGACCGGAGTGTCTGGGCTTGGGGCAGCAGCAGCCATGGGCAGTTGGGCACGGGGCTCTCCAGCTTCCGTGCCGCACCCGTGCTGGTCTGGTAGCGCGAGGATTCAACCCCACCCGTGACGACGTTGGCCTCGATGCCAGCGTCGGACACGGGTGGGGGTTCCCTCGGCGTATACGACTTCAGCCTGGAGTCGGTGACTCCCGACGCCGGCGGTTCAGCACGAGCAACAGCAGCGTCAGCAGGACTCCGCCCGGCGCGCCGGACTGTCGACAGCCGCATCCGCTGTCCCCCTCCTCGATGGGCGCCTTGGCGGGCAGGACCTCCAACGTCAGAGGCGCCGCGTCGACTCCACCGAAGCGGGTGTCTCCGCTGTACGCCGCGCTCAAGGTGTACTGGCCCGGAGCAAGCGGCGCGAGCGTGTGTTTCGCCTCGCGGGAAGTCACCGTGACGACCTCCAGCACCTCCGTGCCCCGGAAGAACGTCACCGTCCCCGAGGGCTCTCCCTGTCCGCCCACGATGCTCGCGGTGACGGACACCGCCTCTCCCGCATACGCGGGGTTGGCCGAGGCCTGGAGCTGAACCGTGGCCTCCTGGAAGTCGGCGGAGCGAGCGACGGCCAAGGTGTAGCTCTGGCTCGACGAGCAGCGCCCGCCATCCGTCGCGGTCAGGGTGATGGGGAAGGTGCCGGGCTGCGTGGGCATTCCCGTGAGGACGCCGTCACGGAGCTGGAGTCCACGGGGCAGCGCCCCATCGAGCACGAACGTCGTCGTGCCCTCGCCACCCTCATGCACGAAGGGTGTCTGCGCATAGACCTGTCCCGTAGTCCCCGCGGCCAACACGGTGGGGCCCAGCGACATGGGCGGACAGGCCACCGCGAGCGTGAAGTCGCGTGACGCCGTGCACCCATTCCCATCGGTCGCCGTCACACTGAATGGATAGTCGCCGCCCTCCTCGGGAGTGCCCGAGAAGACGCCGCCCTCCAACCGGAAGCCCCGAGGCAGCGCACCCGACACCGTCGAGGTGACGCTCCCCATGGCCCCCAGCACGGCGAGCTCCACCGGAGCGAAGACTCCTCCCCGGGCAATCCCCGGCAGCGCCGCGTCCTCCAGCAAGACGGCTCCCGTGGGACACGTCGACGCGGAGCCTCCCGCCATCCGGTTGTTGCCGAAGGACAGGACGGTGCCCGTGCCGATGAGCCGCGTGGTGGCCAGCACATTGGCGTCCACGGCGGCGCGGGACAGCCTCAGCAGCGTCTGACTCCCACTCCCCACCGAGGCCGCATGCAGGCCCACGCCATTGTGCGTGAGCCGGGCCCGCTCCACGTTGAGCTGGACCTTGCCGCCATCGTCCGTCCGGGCCCAGATGCCGGCCTCGGCATTGTCGGACGCCGTCAGCTCATTCACCGTCGCCACACTGCCCGCGCCGAGCCAGAGCCCCTGTCGATTCCCTGAAAGGTTGCCGCGCGAGATGACTGCAGAGGCCACCCCGGACGGCGAACTCACCCGGACGCCAGCGCCCCCATTTCCCGAAACCACGACATCGGCGAGGACCAGCTGGCCACCCGCCTCGGGCGAGAAGCGGATGCCGTCCTGCTGGAAGCCATGAATCTGTACGCGCTCGACATGCAGTGCCCGCCCGCTGTTGAACGCGATACCCGTCGTTCCGCGCGTGCCCGCGCTCCCGGTCAGGGAGAGCCGACGCAGCACCACCACGTCCTGAGGGCCGGCGTTGATCGTGATTCCCGGGATGCTGGACGCGCTCACCTTGCCGGCCGGCCCGCCATCAATCGTGATGGCCTTGGTGATGACCAACGTGCCGAAGCTGCCGGCGTCAAGCACATCGATTTCCCCACCCGCGGCCGTCTTGCTGATGGCGCCAGCGAATGTCTTGCACGGCGCGGTGCGGGAACACGGATTCACGTCGTCGCCCACGCCCGACACCCAGGTGCGCGTTGCCTGGGCCAGCGCGGGAGTGGACGCGCAGAGCGCGACCACGAGGATGCAGCGCAAGTGGACCCCCATCGCGCGGCTCAATTCTGAGGCAGCGTGGTGGAGGGGGAACCATCCGTGCCGTTGCCCGCGGCGACGCGATTGTTCCCGAACGAGACGACCGGGCCGTCCAGCCCCAGGCCCGTGTTGTGGCCCACCATCGTGTCGGAGATGCGCACCTGCGCCGGGGCCTCCGCCTTGATTCCGACGCCGTTCTGCGCCACCACGGCCCGCTCCAGCGTCACCTGCGCACCGCCCACCACCAGGACACCCTGGCCGGAGTGGCCCACCACCGTCGTGTCATTCACGGTGACGCGCGCGCCGTTCAGCACGTGGAGCCCGATGAGGCCGGACGCAATCTGGCTGTTTCCAATCACGGCTCCGCCGCTCGCCACCTGGATGCCACCCGAGGTTTCGCCGGCGGTCGTCGGCGCCCTGGCGACCGCACCGTTGACCGTCGTGTTGCGCACGACGAGCTGCACGGCGCCCGCGCCAGGCAGGATGTTGATGCCCGAGCCGGTGAACCCCTGAATCGTGCAGTTCTCCACCAGCACCTTGTCCGCCGCGAGGATGCGGATGGCGTCCAGTCCCGTGGTGCCGCCATTGATGGCGACATTTCTCAGGATGACAGTGGCGCCGGCCGCGTTCACGACCACGCCATGCGTCCCTGAATAGAGGATGCCTCCGGCGCTGGGCCCGCCGTCAATCGTGATGGACTTGGTGATGGTCAGCGTGCCGTAGCCACCCGGGTCCATGGCATCAACCTCTCCACCCGTGGCCGTCTTGCTGAGCGCCCCCATGAACGTCTTGCACGGCGCGGTGCGAGAGCAGGGGTTCACATCATCCCCCACGCCCGAGACCCACGTGCGGGTCGCCTGGGCCGAGGCGGAGGAACCCAGCAGCAGGCACAGCAGGGCGGGAAGCGCGAACAGACCGGTCGCGCGAGAACGAGCAGAGCCAGGAGAGGACATGGTGAGACACGATACCCCGCTCGTGCTCACTCCACGAACGACGCCCGCGCGTGACTCATCCCAGGACAGCCCGAGTCCATCGGCACTCAGATTCTTCAAGGTGTTTCAGCCTTTCCCATGAAAGCTGAACGCACCCAGGAAGGGGTGTTTCAGCCTTTCGCATGAAGGCTGAACGCACCTTGTCGAATTCCTTCGCACGGGACGCTCGCCAGGCCGAGCGCGGCGAGTGTCCCCGTGTGGCTCCAGCCGGGATTACTTCGTCTTGTTGTACTCGCGGCTGGCGATGACACCCTGCACTTCGGCCAGGGCGCGAGCGCCGGAGGCGGACTCGAGCGCCTTCTCGGCGATGGTCTGCACCTGGCGCTTGGCGTCCGCCAGCTCCGCCTGGAGCGACTGGATGGCCTGTGCCTGCTTGGTGTTCGTGTCCTTGAGCGAGGCAATCTCCATGCTGGCCACGCGCTGCGACGTCTCCGCGTCCTTCGTGGCGAGCGTGAGCTTCAGGTCCCACTCCGACTTCACGCGGTTGCCGACGATGGCCGCCGCCGTGTCCGCTTCCTTCTTCAGCACCGCCGGGAACTCGGAAACCTGCTTGCGCAGGTCCTCCAGCTCCTTCTCGCGCAGCTTCAGCGCGTCCTCACGCGCGGCCCAGTCCTTCTCCAGCTTCTCCCTGCGGTCCCGCTCGGCCGCGGACTGCACGCGCAGCCCTTCCACGAACGCGTCCTGCTCCTTCTTGCGCAGGTTCTGGACGTCATACGCGTACTGCTCCTCCGCCCGCTGGCGCGCCATCTGCGCCGCCTCACGCTCGGTGGCCAGGTCCGTGGCCGCCTTGGCGCGCGTGTCCTCGATGTCCTTGTTCAGCCGCTCCATCTCCTCCTGCAGCTCCGCCTTGCGCTTGTCGTACTCCGCCACGAGCACGTCCACGGCGCTGGCCGCCACGTCCTTGCCGTGCAGCTCCGACAGCTCGTCCGTCTTGAGCTGGATGGCCTCGTCCAACTGCTTCATCTCCTCCACCAGCGCGATGACCTGCTCGTTGATGCCCGAAAGCGTCTTGTTGATGGTGAGCCCCGCCTCCGTGACTTTCTTCACCGCGGACTCGGCCGACAGGGTGGAGACGTCCGCCAGCACGTTCTTGGCGTGGGTGTCCCGGGCCTCCTGCTCCTTGGCGGGGACGACGGGCTTGCTGCGCGCCTTGCGAGCCAGGTCCTCGAAGGCGGCCTTGGTGGACTCCGAGGAACGGTTGCGGGCGGCGGACTTGCGGGAAGCGGACTTGCGCGTAGCCATGTGACTCTCCAGGTAGGGCACGGCCAGGCGGGCCAGGGCGGCTCGCGAATGACGTGCGGGTTTCGTGGGATTCGTGGTCCCCTTTTTGGGCGACCATGGGAGAAGAGTACCTGTGGGGTCTGACATGGTTGGCCGGGTTCCAGGCATCCGTCCGGGGCCCGGAAACAGGCGTTTGGGGGCCCGGAAAGCCACACCGGGCTTGTCCTTCGGGCCGGCGCGCGGCTAACTCGCCCCCCGAATCCGCTCAAGGGAGAGCGTCAATGCAGGTCGTCAGTGTGAAGCAGGTCCTCGCCGGCGCGGTGGAGGCAGGGACGAAGGTGGAGGTCCGTGGCTGGGTTCGCACCCGGCGCGACTCGAAGGCGGGCATCAGCTTCGTCAATGTCAGCGATGGCTCGGTGTTCGACCCCCTCCAGGTGGTCGCCCCCAATTCGCTGCCCAACTACGAGAAGGAGATCCTCCACCTCACCGCGGGCTGCTCCGTCGTGTGCCGCGGCACGCTGGTGAAGTCCCAGGGCAAGGGCCAGGCCTTCGAGGTCCAGGCCGACGAGGTCCAGGTGCTGGGCTTCGTGGACGACCCGGACACGTACCCCATTCAGCCCAAGCAGCACACGCTGGAGTTCCTGCGCGACGTGGCCCACCTGCGCGTGCGCACCAACACGTTCAGCGCCATTACCCGCGTGCGTCACCGCGCGGCGCAGGCCGTCCACCGCTTCTTCGACCAGGAGGGGTTCTTCTGGGTCAACACGCCCATCATCACCGCGAGCGACGCGGAGGGCGCCGGGCAGATGTTCCGCGTGTCCACGCTGGACACCGTCAATCCGCCCCGCACGCCGGAAGGCAAGATTGACTGGCACAAGGACTTCTTCGGCAAGGAGGCGTACCTCACCGTCTCCGGCCAGCTCAACGTGGAGGCCTACGCCATGGCCATGTCGAAGGTGTACACCTTCGGCCCCACGTTCCGCGCGGAGAACTCCAACACCACGCGCCACCTGGCCGAGTTCTGGATGATCGAACCGGAGATTGCCTTCGCGGACCTGAACGCGGACGCGGACCTGGCCGAGCGCTTCCTCAAGTTCGTCTTCAA
Source organism: Myxococcus sp. CA033 (assembly GCF_013336625.1). Lineage (NCBI taxonomy): Bacteria > Pseudomonadati > Myxococcota > Myxococcia > Myxococcales > Myxococcaceae > Myxococcus > Myxococcus sp. CA033. Next base: position 117,766 of record NZ_JABUMU010000020.1, read on the forward strand.
GGCGGTGCTGGAGGACTGTGGCCCCGACTTCAAGTTCTTCGAGGAGCGCGTGCAGAAGGGCGTCACGGAGCGCCTGGAGAAGTTCATCCACTCCAGCTTCGAGCGCCTGACCTACACGGAGGCGATTGAAATCCTCAAGAAGGCGAAGAAGAAGTTCGAGTACGCGCCGGAGTGGGGCAAGGACCTCCAGACGGAGCACGAGCGCTACCTGTCCGAGGAGCACGTGGGGAGGCCCGTGGTGGTGATGAACTACCCGGAGGAGATCAAGGCCTTCTACATGCGCATCAACGAGGACGGGAAGACGGTGGCGGCCATGGACGTGCTGGCCCCGGGCATCGGCGAAATCATCGGCGGCAGCCAGCGCGAGGAGCGCCTGGACGTGCTGGACGCGCGCATGAAGCGCTTCGGCTTGGACCCGGCCCACTACCAGTGGTACCGGGATTTGCGCCGCTACGGCACGGTGCCGCACGCGGGCTTCGGCTTGGGCTTCGAGCGGCTCATCGTCTACATGTGCGGCCTGCAGAACATCCGCGACGCCATTCCCTACCCGCGCGTTCCGGGCTGGGCGCAGTTCTAGTCGGGGCGGTCCACCGGCGGGGAGGACGTCAGGGCAGTTGGGACTGGAGCGCGGGCCAGCGGGTGCGAACCCACTGGCGCACGTACTCCAGCTCCTCCTCGTAGGTGAGGAAGTCCGTGCGCTGGTACCAGGCGGGGAAGTTGCCCTCGCCCACGGTGCCGGGCGCGCCCAGGGCGCGGTACTCCAACTGCCACCGCGCCCAGTCTCGCCTCGCGACGGCGGACGTCTCCTTCTCGTAGCCGTCGATGAGCGCGAGCACGTTCTCCAGCTTCAGCTCGTTGCGCAGCAGCGTCTGGTAGCGCTCGCGCATGGGCCCCGCGAAGGTGGGGTCCGCGAGCAGCCGCGCGAAGATGCGGTTGTTCCCGGTGAAGGTGTTGCGCGTCGTCGGCGAGGTGCGCGTGGTGTCGAAGTTCTGGCCGAAGCTCGCATCGAGGTCCCAGGGGATGAAGCGCCAGGGACCCTGCGTCTTCGGGTCATACGCGTGATAGGCGTTCTTCGAGTGGGAGTCCGTCCCGAGGATGAGGGAGTTGAAGATCCACCAGTCCTCGTAGTCCTTCAGGCGGGTGCGCTGCGGGAAGCCCGAGCGGAACGTGGCGTCGTCGGAGTCCGCCACGAAGGTGATGAAGGCCTCCAGGGTGTCCCAGGCGTGGGGCTGGCCCATCTCCGGCTCGCCGACCTTCTTCTCGAAGCCCTCGCGCAGCGACGTCTTGGGCTCGCCGTTCTTGCGGATGCGGGAGAAGTTGGCGTCGTTCTCCACGGCCTTGAACAGGTCCGAGTCCTTGTCCATGCCGTGCTCCGCCATCAGCCGCTTGTGGGGCAGGTCCGCCGCCGTATAGAGGCCGAGGAAGCGATTGTTGGCATAGAGCACCGCGCTGAAGGTGCGCACGCGGATGTGCTCGGGTGACATGCGGCTCCACAGGTCGAACGCGAGCCGCGTGCGCACGTAGGAGTTGTCATTGAACGTGGTGACGAGCGCGACGCGCTTCTTCTTGAGGAAGCCGTCGCCGTGGACGGGCTCGTTGAAGAGGTCCTCGTCCGGGAACTCCAGCGTGAAGCTGCGCTTGGGGAAGGCCCCGGACGTGGCGCCCCGGTACTTGGCTTCGATGTTGTAGGTGCGGCCCCGGTAGATGAGCTGCGCGGGCTTGTCGCTGCCGGAGGTGAGGGGCGGGGTGTAGATGAGGTGGAAGACGGGCAGCCCGTACTCTTCCGTGTACTTCGTCGGGTCGACGATTTTGATGTTGCCGGGGCCTCCGTCGTTCTCCGCGACGCCGACCTTGAGGGTGCCCGTCTCATTGCTCGTGTGCTCGCGCAGGACGAGGTTCCACACGGCGGCCTGGTCCCTGCCGGGCGTCCAGCGCAGGGTGGCGGTGGCCTCGTCGAAGGTGGCGCCGGGCGGGAGGTTGTCCACGCCGAAGCGCAGCCCCGTCGTGGTGCTCCCGGTGGCGCACGTCACGGTGGCCGTGACGAGCTGCCCTTCCGTCAGCCAGCGCGTCTCGCCAGCGGTGGGGGCGCAGACAATGGGCGCGGGGCCCGCATCGGGCGGACCCGCGTCCGGAAGGGGGCTCCCCGCATCGGGCACGCCCGCGTCCGGAAGCTCCTGGGGATTCGTGGGGGGCGGGTCGGGGATGGTCCCCGAAGGTCCCGTCGGCTCGTCCGGAGGTTCACCTCCAGGGCCGGGGGAGGTGCCACCCCCACAGGCCACCGTCAGACAAACGACACACGCCAGCACGCCTCGCGACAAGCTTCTTCCGGCCACTGTGTAGCTCCCCCGTGTCCACCCACCCATGTCGGAGCGGAAGAGATAGGCATCCGGAGAAGCGCTGACAGGCCCCCGCCCCCGCACCGGTGTTGGCTCATGGACGCAAGGGTCCTTGAAGGCTCAGTCGAAAGCGAGCTGGTAGGCGCCGTAGCGGAAGTCATAGCCGACGTTCGTCTTCACCCTCAGGTGGTGGATGCCGGGCAGTCGTGGAGTGAAGTCTCCCTCGAAGGTCTTGGGCACTTCCTGTCCCTCCGGGTCCAGCACCGTGACGACCATCGTGGGATGGCCACCCGCGTTGACCCGGTGCGGCTGGCCGGCACGCAGGTTCACCGAAAACACGTCGGTGTCGAAGGGCGTCTCCATCAACGCGGAGAGCCTCAGCGGGAAGGTGATGGGCGTGGCCCGGGCCGTGTCGTCTCCATGGTCGTCCTTGCCGAGGAACGCCAGGGAGAGTTGATACGAGCTCCCGCTGACGACGCTGATGTGGACGGGACCGGTGTCGATGGCATCGAGGAGATAGCTGTCCGGGTTGGCGACATGGAGCGGGAGGACCTTGCCGAACGGTTGCAAGAAGACGAGGCCACAACCGCTGCACGTGAGTCGATAGAGGTTGTTCTCCTCGACGTGGAAGACGAAGACGTCCACGTCATCGTTCCGATGACGCCATCCGGGGAGTGTCTGTCCCACCTCCAGCAGGGTGGCTCCCTCGGGGAGGTTCGCATGGTCGTCGGGCCCCAGGTCCGTGGCCTGGATGGCGTAGGTGCCCGTTCCCCAGGTCTGGCTGAGCTTCACCTCGAACTGGTACATCGCCTCCTCTGTCGCCTCGTGGACCATCCAGTTGAGCGTCGAAAACTGGAGCTGCTTGCCCTGGGCGTCGTTGAGCTGGAAGGAGGTGTTGCTGGCGGTGCCCTCCACCCACTGGAATCGGTAGCTGTGGCCGGGGCGCAAGGGGAAGGTGAAGACATCCACGTCGGAGCGCGTCTCGATGCGCCCCGTGAGCAGCGTGGAGAGTGACACCTCCGTCGCCTGCGTGGCCGAGTCACCGTGGTCGTCGAAGCCCAGCTCCTCGAAGCGACAACGATACGGGCCCTCGTAGGCGCCATGGGAAAGCTCCACGAAGTAGTCGGCCGCGGCGGGGGCCTCCACGGCGACGCTCGTGCCCATGCCTTCGACAAAGGACGAGCCCTCCACGTACTGTCCCGCGCGGTCACGGAGCACCAGGGTGGGGCCAAGAGAACGGCCGAGCAGGATGTCGCAGGCGAAGCGGTAGACGTGCCCCTGGAGGGCCGTGAATGCGAAGACATCTCGGTCCACCGAGCCAGACAACTTGCCGGAGAAGGGGGCCGGAGAGGGGGCCAGTCGGGTGGCGTTATCCGAGGTGTCCGCGTGGTCATCGTCCTCCAGGTGCTCGAGACGGAGGGAGTACGCGCCCCGGATGACCACGTCCGTCCCCGGCGCGGTGGCGACCTCCACCAGATAATCGCCGGGATGGGTGGCATTGAAGGTGGCTGTGTTCTCGAGAAAGCCAGTGCCCACGCCGCTCGGCGCCGCGACATTCACCTGACACGGCGTGAAGGTCGGCGAGTCGCAGGACACGCGATAGAACGCACCGCGCGGCAGGGGGATGGCGAAGGCGTCGCGGTCCTCGCGCAGTTCCAGGACACCCGTGGCGAGGGTGTCGGGAACCCAGGGCGTCGCGGTGGCCAGCGTGTCGCCGTGGTCGTCCGCGCCCAGGTCGACGAGCTGGCAGGAATAGGGTCCGGAGACCGCGAAGGTCCTCGCCGACAGTCGCACATAGGCCACTTCCTGGGCGACGGCCTTGAAGTAGAGGCCGCGTCCCGGAGGACTCCAGACCACCTCGGTCCTCATCGGGGAGTTTCGCGCGTCGATGCGGTCGTGCTGCCAGCCCGGACGCAGCGAGGGAAAGGTGCACTGGAAGCGGTAAAAGTGCTGGGCCTTCGCCTGGAAGGAGAAGACATCCTTGTCGAAGGAGTCTTCCAGGGTGCCAGTGAAGGGACTGGCCGAGGCCTGGACGGGGGTCGCGGTCGCGGAGATGTCTCCATGGTCATCCAGCAGCAGCGGCGCGCGCTGGTGGAGCGAGGGCGCCCCTCCGGCGGGAGATTGCCCTTCGACAGGACCGGGAAGCTCTCCGCCGCAACCGATGGGGAGCGTCAGATAGACCAGACACAACAAGGGACGCCGTGACAGTTTGGTCATGGAGGTGCCTCCGCGTGAGGGTTGATGCCTCGAGGTCGACGGGACGATGGCTTCATTCCTGAAGCCATACGCGCTCGCGGAGAGGAATTGAATGGAATGGGTGCTGAACTGACTACCCCGCCCTGAGGCGCGCGAAGTCCTCCGCGTGTTTTTCCAGCGCCGCGGCAATCTGTGGCGCCGTCCACAGCGGATCCAGACAAGGGCAGAAGTAGCCAGGGCCCGCCTTCTCACGCACGGCCCACTCGAAGAAGCCGCGAGCCGTCGGGTGCAGTTCTTCCGGGAGGAAGAGTGCCGCCACGTCGTACTCGGTGAAGCGCAAGAGGCCCGGCACGCGCCACTCCCGCTCCCAGTCGAAGCGGTAGTTGTAGGGCGCGTTGTGCTTGTCGCCCTGGATGTCCACGAAGGGCGTCATGGCCCAGAGCGGGTGTGCTCGCGAGTCCGTCGCCGCCAGCGCCTGGTCCACCTGGTGCTTCAAGGAGAGGTGCGCGGGCGAGGCGTACTGGACGTACCAGACGGGGCCGCCGCCCTGGGAGAGGATGAAGCTCTTGCTGAAGCCGATGCCATACAGGCTGCGGCGCTGGACGAGCCTGCCGAGCTGGTCGAGCGGAATCTCGCTGAAGCAGACGGCGCGGTGCCGGTCCGCGACCTGGGGCTCCTTGCGCGCCAGCCCGAAGCCCTGGGCGCCGGGGATGAGCGTCCGCGTGCCCAGGATGTTCATCATGTTCTGGTAGGCGTCATGGAATGGCGGTCCGGGCTTCGTGAAATGCACCACGAAGTCAGACATGTCACGCCACTGTGAGTTCGCCTGATAACCCAGCATCGTCCAATCCCCGGAAGCAATGTCCCGGAGCGAGGTAGGCGATGCAACCGGACTGCATTCGCGACCCCACTGCCTGCCCGCCCTGCCGACGACGGGCCCGGTGCTCGGTGGCGTCAGGAGTCGACGCGAAGGGGCACCGCGAGCGCTGTCTCCGCTGGTCCGTCGGGGTGTTGGTTGATGGGCGACATCACAATCGTTGTCGAGCGGAGTGGGCCTTCCGCGCGGGGGGGAGCGAGCGATGCGCCACGATGGACGATTGTCACCAGTCGAGCTGATGCGGCGTCTGACCCTGTCACTCGAGCGAATCGCCGCCCATGGGCTCACGAGCGGCGCCATTCAGGGGGCCTCGGAGGGACTCCAGGCGGAGCTGCCAGGGCTCGACGGACAGCTTCGTCAGCTCATCCAAGACGCCGTGGCCCTGCTTGCTCGGGAGGTCGAGGTCGCGGCCGAGCGTCCTCGCGGTTCGTGGTCTCGCTCGCTCGTGGAGAGCGCGGTGCAGGGGGTGGTGGCGGAGCTGCGGCGCTCGATGCCCGGGGCGGATGCGTTGTCCCATGACCTCCTGGAGCGGGTGAATGGATGGTTGGACCACTCGGCCAAGGCGGCGGACCAGCGTCAGCGGGAGCTGCGCCAGCCCGGCGCGCGTGCCCGGACGCTGGCCACGGGCGCGGTGCGAGGCGCGGTGCTGGAGCTGGAGCACGAGATGCCCGTGCTGGCGCCCATCGCCTCGGAGGTGGCGTCCCAGGCGGGGCGCGGGCTCGTCGAGGGACTGAGCACGGCCCTGGATGCGCGGACCGAGCGGCTCGACGAGGTGCTGGAGCAGGTGGGGCGGCGGTTCATCCACGCCGTGGTGGGGCAGTTGGAGCTGGAGCTGAAGGAGCACCGCGAGCGCTCCGACGTGGACGTGGGCGTCGTCGTCGCGACGATGGCCGAGCGCACGGCGACCGCGACGGTGCGGGGCGCCTCCGAGGAGCTGCGACGCCAGCTCCGTACGACGCGAGACGAGCTGGGGAATCCTTCGCTGCGAAGCGCCAGCCGAGAGGTGACGCTGGGCGTGTTCTCCGCGTTGTCGGAGCGGCTGCGCATGCCCCTTGCCGTCGCGATGGGAGCGGGCGGCGCGCTCATGCTCACCGCGTTCACCCTCGCCAGGCGACGCTGAGCGGCGCGTGGCCCGGGTGCTTCGACGGAAAAAGCCCGAGGCCGACGAACTGCAGCGCGAGGTGGGGGAATGCGGATAGGCTGACCGGACGACACGAGGTCCTCCGGGGTGGGCTCGCGCATGAGGCGATGGTTTGGAATCGGCGCGGGGCTGCTGCTCCTGACACTCTTCCTGGGGCGTCTGTTGCTTGGCGGGACGAGCGTGGATGGGCGCGACACCGGAAAGCCTTCCTCCTCTGGCCTCGGAACGGAGGGCCGGGGATTGTCATGGCGCGCGCTGCTCGCGGCGCCCGTCGAGGCGCCCCGAGGTGAGTTGAGGGTGCGTGGCGTCGTGCTCGGACCCGATGGGCCTGTCGAGGGCGCGGTCGTGGTGGCCACCGAAGCAAAGCCAGACATGCCGTTGCTCAAACAGCCTTGCGACTGTGGCGAGCCCTGTGAGCTGCTGTTGCTGAGCACCCTGTGCCGGACGGAGGGGCTGCTGGACTGGTTGGAATCCGGCGCGGGAGAGACGCCTCCCCTGGCGCGCACCACGACGGACGCGGAGGGGCACTTCACGCTCGCGGGCCTGGAAGCGGGACGGTACGCGGTGTGGGCCGAGGGGCCGCGAGGCGTGGGGTTGAGCGAGGACGTCGCCGCGGGCGGCGAGGAGGTCGAAGTGCGGTTGGGCGGCGAGCCTCCGCTGTCGGGCCAGGTGCGGGACGAGTTCGCGCAGCCGGTGGAGGGCGTCCGCGTCACCGCCATCCTCGTGGCACACAACCGTGCCTTCGAGGTGTCCACGACGTTGGATGGGCGCTTCCAGTTCGCGTCGTTGCCCTTCGGGGACTACAACGTCCTCTTCTCCAAGGAGGGGCTGCTCCCGCAGCGCGTGCAGCTCCGGGGAACCGGCATGCAGCGGCTGGACGTGATGATGCCCCGCGCACGTCGGCTCTCGGGGCGTGTCGTCATGGGAGACGTGCCCATCCCTGGCGCGAGTGTGAGGTGCGGGAACCCATACTGGACGCGCGACGTCGTCACCGACGACCAGGGGCGCTTCACCTTCGAGGCACTGCGGCCTGACCAATATTCGTTCTCCGCCACGCACGGCGAAGCGGTGGCCGAGGAGCGCGTCGGCCTGGCGCCTGGGGGCGACTATCCCGAGGTCGTGCTGGCGCTCGGCAATGCCCTGCTCCTTCCCGGCGAGGTGCGCGACTCCAGGGGCGCGCCCATCGTCGGGGCGAGCATCTCCGCCTGGTTGATGGGGACGCCCGCCGTTCCCCTGGAAAAGCGTGGGACCACGGACGCTCGCGGGGCCTTCACGTTGGGGCCGCTGCTGCACGGCATCTACGCCGTCAATGTCGAGGCACCGGGCTTCCTCGACCATAACGGCGAGGTGCGGCTGGGAGCGGACACCGTGCCGTTCGCCATCGTGTTGCGCGACGCGGTCACGGTGGAGGGAACGGTGGTGGATGCCGAAGGCCATCCCCTGGCGGGAGCAAGCCTCGCCTTGAGGTCCGCGCGCGACCTGAGTGGCCCGTTCGATGCGTCGGTCATGGCGCGGGATGACCTCGAGTTGGAGAGCACCACGAAGACCGAGGAGGACGGCTCGTTCCTGCTCTCTTCCGCCGAGGCGGGGGAGCATGGACTGGTCGTCACCCATGACGCGCATCGGCCGACGTGGCTTCCCGTGACGTCACCTCGGAAGGGGCTCCGGGTGGTGCTCACGCCGGGCGCCACGGTGAGCGGCGAGGTGCTGAGCGAGACGGGCGCTCCCGTGCGCTCCGCCCAGGTGGACGTGGTGCCGGTGGTGTCGGAGGTGGCGGGCGCTCACGACAAGAGGGCGTTCACGGATGCGAGGGGCCGCTTCGCGCTCCAGGGCATCGAGGAGGGGCGGCACCACCTGGTGGTCACCCAGAAGGAGTCGGAGACGCTGCGCCAGTTGACCACGCCAATCGAGGTGCGGGGGCTTCAGCCCGTGTATGCGCGCCTCCAGTTCCTCGCGGGACTGTCCCTCTCGGGTGTCGTCGAGGACGGGGATGGCCGTCCCGTCGATGGAGCCCAGGTGCGTGCGCAGCCGGCGGGGAAGGCCGTGGTGGTGCGACCTCAAAGCGACGGCTCCAGCCGCATCCTGTCGCACCCGGGACCGTCGACGGGCAAGACCGACGAAGGAGGGCGCTTCACGCTGAGCCACCTCGTTCCGGGCGCGTACTCGCTCACGGTGCGAGGCAGTGGCTATTCACTGGATGCGACCCGGACACAGGGGGCCTCGACGACCAGGGGCCAGACCTCCGTGCCCGTCGAGGCGGGCGACGCCGAGGTGCGCCTGGTGATGCGCCGGGACGTGGGCATCCGGGGGCGGTTGGTTCGTGAGGATGGCACTCCCATCACCCGGTTCCAGTTGTGGGACGGCACCGTCACGAATGCGCGGGGCGAGTTCTTTCGGGGCCCCCTCAACGAGGGGAAGCTGACGCTCCACTTTTCCGCTCCCGGCTTCGCGAAGCTGTCGCTCACGGTGGAGGTCGTGGAGGGGCAGTCCCTGGACCTGGGAGCGGTGGTCCTCCACCAGGGACGGCCGCTGCGGGGGCGCGTGACGGACGCGGCGACGGGAAGGCCCGTGGCGGGAGCGCTGGTGGACGTGGGCGACGTCCCCGAGGATGCCGAGGGCTGGGAGCGGCAGGCTCGGCCCAACGAGGAGGCGGGAGCGGCGAGGACGCGGCAGGACGGCACCTTCACCTTGCCGCATGTCATGGAGCGACCGTATGCGCTCGTCGTGACGCACGCTTCGTATTCGCAGAAGCGACTGTTGCTCGGCGCGGGACAGGACGAAGTCGCCGTGGCGCTCGATGCGGGGGCCACGCTGCGCGGCACCGTGAGCGGCTTGAAGACAGGCGATGGCACGGTGGTCCTCTCGGGCGCGGCGAGTGGCTTCCGGAGGGAGGTGCGGGTCGTCTCCGGTCGCTTCGAGCAAGGAAGTGTCCCTCCCGGCACCTATCTCGTGGCTGTCCAGCCTCATGTCCACGAAGAGGAGGAGCCCGCGTCGCGCCCCGTGTTCATGGCGCGGCACGTCCAGGTCCCCGCTACCGGCACGGTGACGGTGGACTTCGAGGCGCGTCGGGACGGGGTGACGCTCCACCTGCGGGTCGAGGGGGCCTGCGAGGACTCCGTGGCCATCCTCGTGCCAGGGTCGGTGCCCGCTCCGAGCACTCCGGGGGAATTGGTGCTTCTTCAGTCCATGTACTCGCGGGAGCTGGCGCGGGAGGGCGGTGGCTGGACGTTCCGCTCGCAGCCGGAGGGGGCCTATACGGCCTTCGTCTTTCGAAAGGACGCGCAGCATCCCTTCAGTGTCGTGCGCGAGGAGTTGACGCTGCCGGGGACAGGAGAGGTGACGCTCGAATTGCCGCCCTCATGGACGCTGCTGCCGGAGAAGCTGTTGATGAAGATGGAGTGGAACTGACGGCGTGAGGCCCCTTCGCGGCGCGGTCCGTGGCGACTACCATTGCGCGCCATGCTCCGCCTCCGTCCGCTGTCTGTCGTGGCCCTGCTCACGCTGGTCGTCGCGCCGCTGGCGCTCGCCGCCGGTGGGACCCCCCAGCTCCAGGCCTTCTTCCAGCCCGAGCTGACGAGCGCCGCGTATCAGCAGCGCGCCTACTCCCAGGTCGCCGGCAAGTGGAAGCAGCCCGCGCGCAAGGGGCTGCCCGCCGTGGGACGCAGGACGGTGGTCCAGGCGGTGATTGGCCGGGATGGCAAGCTCGTCACCGCGGTCATCTCCCAGGAGTCGGGCTCCAAGGTCTGGGATGCCGCCGCGCTGTCCGCCGTGCAGAAGGCCGCGCCGTTCGCGCCGCTGCCCAAGGACTACGCCCTGGCCACGCTCGACGCGCACTTTCATGTCGCGTGGGTCGCCGCACCTTGAACACCTCGCCGCGCTCGTTCGCCTCGGTGCCACCGATGAAACGCTCGTCCCTGTCGTTCGCGCCCCTGCTCCTCCTCGCGCTCGCCCTGGCCGCGTCGCCCGTCGAGGCCGCGCGCAAACCTCGAAGCATCCAGAGCGCGACGAGCGTCGAGAAAATCTGGTCCGAGTCCCAGCACGTCTATGTGAAGGGAGACGTCGGCGCCTCCGAGGAACAGCTCGAGGAGCTGGAGGCCTGGCTCGCGACGAACGCGCCCCACTGGACGGTGGTGTTCCTCTGGAGCGCTGCGGGGGAGCGCTTCGTCGACGCCGAGGGCACGACCTTCACGGGCATCGACGCCGCGTTGCATGCCCTGGGCAAGGGGTTGTCCAACCGCACCCGCTTCGGCGCGCTGAAGCATCCGAAGACGCAGGAGCCGGACGGCGCCGTGTTCGTGCTGTCCCTGGCGGAGCGGAACCTGTCGTATTTCGGCTCGGAGGCGCAGGACCGGCGCAAGGCGGGCGAGGCCCAGTGGAAGGGCGACCTGGATGCTCCGGCCATCGAGGCCATGCGCAACGGCGGTCGCATCATCGACGCGGCGAAGAACACCGTGACGCTCGTCGACTCGCGGGTGGCCTCCGCCATCGACCAGGAGGTGGCCGAGCGCAACCGGCTCATCGAGTCCCTGCGGGGCCGGCTCCTGGCGATGCAGGAGGAGGTGCCGCGCCTCTCCGCGCAGCGGCTTGCGGCCTTCGGGACGGCGCTTCCCTCGGGGCTGACCGCGGCCGCCGTGGACCTTCCTGGCGCGGAGCAGCAGGTCCTCCAGGCCCTCGCGCTGCTGACACCTCTGGAGAAGGCCGACCTCGCGAAGGCGACGGCGGTTCATGACGGACTGCGGACGCGTCTGGACGGGCTGCGCGTGGCGATGGAGACGCACCGTGCCGCGTCCGAGCGACTCAAATCGCTGGAGTCCGCGCAGGTGACGCTGTCCGCGCATCCGTTGGCCGCGTTCGCGTCCGAGCGGCTCACGCTGCTGCGCACGGAGACGGAGACGGCGCGCGGCGCGGTGCGCGACATGACGCTCGCTCATGGCGGCGCGCTCACGTCGGCCGAGGCGGCACGCGCGAAGGTCTCCGAGACGCTGGATGCAGCGGGGCGGGATGGGCAGCGGCTCGCGGAGCTGGCGGGGTTGCTGGAGCGCCTCGCGACGAGGCCGGAGGTCGAAGACTTCCAGGAATCGCTCACCTCGGCCCGGCTGGCGCTGGGGCAGGCTCGCGAGGCGTTCGAGGCGCGCGCCCCCACGCACGGCGAGCTGCTGCGAGCGACTGAGGACTCCTACCGCACGGCAGTCGCGGCGGCGGACGAGGCGGAGCAGGCTCGGAGGACGCGCAACCGGGGCGGGGCGGCGGGTGGCGCGGGCCTGCTCCTCGCGGGTGTCTGGGCGCGTCGTCGCCGCAACGCGAGTCGGCGCAAGGCCACCGAGCTGCATGCCCGCTGGCGCACGGCCATCGACGAGAAGACCCACGCGCTCTTCGGTCTCCTGGAGCGCACGCACCTGTGCGCCGGCAAGTCTCGCGAGGACATCGAAAAGCGCTTCGCGGGGGTCACCCGGGAGCGCGGGCAGCAGCTCGCCTCCGATGTGGACGAACTCTTCCTGCTCGCCACCGCCGCCGCGCGCGTGCTGCATCGGGCCGAGGAATTGCTCGAGGGCTCGGGTATGACGAAGGCCCTGGGAGCGCATCTGGGGACGGCCCGCTACGAGCAGGTCACCCGCTTGCTGCGCGACGAGCCCATCGTCTTCCACCCCGACGAAGGTGTGGAGGACGTGCTGCGCGGACCGCGCACCGAGGCGCAGCGGCTCATCGGCGACCTGAAGAGTTACCAGCCCTTCTCGCTCTCCTTCGAGGCCTTGCTGGGGGCGTTCAACACCCATGCCGAGCGGGCCCTTGTGCTGGTGGACTCGCTGGAGAAGGCTCCGACGACTTCAGTGGACTCGGTGAAGGTGCTGGAGTCCTTCTCGGCCGAGCTGAAGACGACCGCCTCCGGGGACGCGGTGCTTCGCGTGAAGGACGTCATCGGTCACGTCACGCCGTGCCTGGACGCACTCGCGAAGCAAGCGAGGTCCCTGTTGGGTATGGACCCGCTCGCCGCGCTGGAGGGGCCGCTCGCGCAGGGCGCGCGACGGATGGATGATGCACTGGCGCTCGTCACCGTGTTGGACGTGGCCGCGCGCGAGGTGCTCCCGGTGGTGACGCAGGCGGGAAAGGCGCTGGGGGGCGCGGGCCTGTCGCGCCGGTGGTTGGATGACGCGCTCGCGGCCCTGGGACATACGGCGGAGGAGACCGCGAAGGCGCTGGTGGACCAGCCGGTGAAGGAGTCCGTCGAGGTGCTGGGGCAGTCCTTCTCGGCGCTGGCCACGCGAGCGACGGAAGCGGACGAGTTGGTGGCGCTCTCGGCCCGGGCGCGAGATTCCCTGGCGCGCGTGGAGAAGGAAACGGCGAAGGCCCGCGCGGAGCTGGGGCAGTCGATGGACAAGCCCGCCTCGGCGATGCTTCGCGAGAAGGACGCGGACCCGACCGATCGGCACGCCTCTGGCACCCACTCATTGACGGAGGCGCGAGCGGCCCTCGGTGAGGGACAGCTGGATGCGGCGCTCACGGCGCTCACGGCCACCCTGACGCGCGTGGGAGAGGTGGAGGCGCTCATCGCCGGCAGCCACGAGGCCCGGAAGAACTTCGCGGCCCGGCGGGATGCGTGCCGTGCGGAGGCCCGGCGTCTCGAGGTGCGCGTGGCGGATGGCACCGTGCTGCTCGAGGCGCTGACGCGTGGCTATCGCCCCTCCGCGTTGCGGCTGCGGCCGGAGGACCCGATGCATCCGGAGGCCAATGGCACGGTGCAGGACAACCTCGCCGAGGTGGCCCTTCATCGAGGTGAGGCGGCGAAGCGCCTGGCGGAGTCGGAGCTGGCGTATGCGGAGGCCCGATTGCTGGCCACCGCCGCGTTGCTGACGGAGGTGGAGGCGCGCCATGCCCGGGTCCACGCCCGGCTCGATGAAGTCGAGGAGAAGTCGCGGAGACTCCAGTCCACCGAGGAGGGCAATGCCCGCACGCTGCTCGTGGCCCAGGGCCTCATCACGGCCTGTGACACTGATGCCTCCGATGCCCGCACGATGCAGCCCACGCGCACGGCCCGCGATGCAGCCCGGCAGCTCCTCCTGGCGGCGGTGACCGCGGCGGAGACGCGCCCCGCGGACCCCTTCGACGCCGCCGAGCGGCTCGCCTCCGCCTGCCTGTCACTGGAGCAGGTGCGGCAGACCGCCGCCTCGGACCGGGCCCACCACGCCCAGGCCGAGGAGAGCCTGGCCTCGGCGGACCGCGCCCTGTCCTTCGCGGACCAGTGGATTCGTCAGGCCGCCAACGACGGCATCACCGACAGCCGCGCGACGACGGTCGCCATCAACGCCCTGGTGACGCTGCGTCGCGAGCTCGACACGACGATGAAGGACTTCGCGAAGCCCCATGGAGACTGGGTGGCCTTCGACCGGGTGGCGGACCGCATCGCCTCCGAGGCCGCGCGCAAGTCGGCGGACCTGCGCGGAGAGCTGCGCGCCGCCGAGGAGGCCTCCGACGCCATCCGGTCCGCCGCCAGCCTCGTGCAGAGCGCCGCGACCTGGCGGGGCAGGGCGGGAGGCTCCCAGCTCGACTCGGCGCGCCGCGCGCTCGACAAGGGGCTGTATCAGGAGGCACTGCGGTCGGCGGACTCGGCGACGCGCGAGGCTCGTGACGCCATCGAGGAGGCCGAGCGCGAGGAGGAGCGGCGCCGCGAGGAGGCCCGTGAGCAGGCGCGGGCTCGCGAGTCGTCCTCGTCCAGCTCGTTCTCGTCGAGTTCGTCCTCTTCGAGCAGCGACTCGGGCTTCTCCAGTTCTTCCTACAGCAGCGGTTCTTCTGGGAGCGGCTCGGGGTTCGGCAGTTCGAGTTGGTAATCGCGGGCAGGCGCACGGAGCGTTATGGTGCGCCCCCATGGCAACCCCTCATATCTCCGCCGCACCCGGCGACTTCGCCGACGTGGTGCTGATGCCCGGCGACCCCCTCCGGGCCCGCTATATCTCCGAGCGCTTCCTGGAGGACGCCCGGGGCGTCACCTCCGTGCGCAACATGTTCGGCTTCACCGGCACCTATCAGGGCCGCAGGATTTCGGTGATGGGACACGGCATGGGCGTGCCGTCCATCTCCATCTACGCCACCGAGCTCATCAAGGAATATGGCGCCCGTGTCCTCATCCGCGTGGGGAGCTGCGGCGCGCTCCGCCCGGACGTGAAGCTGCGGGACGTCATCGTCGCCACCGGGGCCGGCACGGACTCGAAGGTGAACCGGATGCGGCTCATGGACCATGACTTCGCGGCCGTGCCGGACTTCCAGCTCGCCCGGTGGGCGATGGAGGCGGCGGAGCGACGGAGCAAGGCCGTGCGCGCGGGCACCGTCTTCACGTCCGACCTGTTCTACCACCCGCAAGAGCAGCTCACCGCCACGCTGGTGCGCATGGGCGTGCTGGCCATCGAGATGGAGGTTGCTGGCTTGTACGGCGTAGCAGCCGAGTTCGGTGCGCGCGCCCTGGCCCTGCTCACCGTGTCGGACCACCTCCAGACGGGTGAGGCCCTCTCCCCGCAAGACCGGCAGACCTCGTTCGACGAGATGATTGAGCTGGCGCTCGACGTCGCACTCAAGGTGCCGGTGCCGGCGCCCTGACGCGGACATTCTCGCGCGGGAAGTGTGGCCCTGGCCACGCAGAGAGCGCCCCCCGGGGCAGGGGGGCGCCAAAAAATCAGGGCGGGGCTTTGTGCTCGAACGATTCTCGGGCCATCCTCCGGCCCGGTGCGTTACCCCCTCTGGCTCCTATTGGTTTGCGCCGGCTGTGCCGCGCGCGTGGCTCCCCCCTCTGGCGGCGAGGCTGCCCTTGCGTCCGTGCGTTCGGAAGGACTGACGCCCGCGCGAGAGCAGGTGCCTCCGGCACCGGTTGAAGCCGTGCCGATTGTCTCGGCGGAGGGGGCGACTTCCGGGGCCGCCGCTGTCGTGGCCCAGGCTTCCGACGAGAGCTGCGCGCTGTCGGCGGAGGACCTGGAGGACGAGGCGGCGGAGGCCGGCGAGGGTGAAGGCGACGACGGCGAGGGAGAGACGCCGGTGGTGGGCGGCGAGGTGCCGACGGGGCCGTTGTACTCGGCGGAGGTGTCCGATGAGGACCTGACGCGGCGCTGGAAGGAAGACATCGCGTCGCTCGGCTCGATGGCGGTGGGTTTCGCGCACAGCGGCCGGCTGGTGAACTCCGTGCAGTTCCCCCGGGGCGACGACTGGATTGTCGTGTCGCCGGAGATTGCGTGGGGCACGCAGGAGAGCATCGACTACCTGGTGTCGGCCATTCGTGAGGTGCGCTCGAAGTACCCGGAAGCGCCGCCCATCCGCGTCAACGGCATCAGCAACAAGGAGGGCGGCTACAAGCGTCCTCACAAGAGCCACCAGAATGGCCGGGACGTGGACGTCGGCTTCTATTACCCGACGGTGGACCCCATCCGTGAGCGCGAGCGCGAGAAGTACATCAACGTGCCGCTCAACTGGGCGTTCATCCGCGCGGTCGTCACCAAGACGGACATCCAGCTCATCCTCGTGGACAAGCGCGTGCAGAAGGTCCTGTATGACCATGCGCTCGCGGTGGGCGAGGACAAGGCGTGGTTGGACTCGCTGTTCAGCCCGGTGGGCATCATCCGGCACGCGCGTCGGCATCGGGACCACTTCCATCTGCGCTTCCACAACCCGAGGGCGCAGGAGCTGGGGCGCAGGGTGCAGCCGCTCCTGTCGTTGCAGCCCGAGCACAACGTGACGGTGCACCGCGTGCGCTCCGGTGACACGCTGGGCGGCATCGCGCTGAAGTACGCGTCGACGGTGTCGATGATTCGCAAGGCGAACCGCATGCGGAACAACTTCCTGCGTGCTGGCCAGCGGTTGTCGGTGCCGCTGCGGGGACCGTGCACGAACTGCCCCGTGCCGCCGCCCTTCGTGCTGCCGCCCCGGCAACTGCCGCCCGAGCCGAAGGCTCCCGCGATGGCCGTCGCCACGAGCGCCGCGCCCACCATGGATGCAGCGCTCGCGACGAACTGCGCGAAGCCCACGCCCGTTGCCGAGGCGGTGAAGCCGGCCGCCGCGCCCGTTGCCGAGGCGGGGAAGCCCGTTGCCATGCCTGTCGCCGAGACGGTGAAGCCGGCCGCCGCGCCTGTTGCCGAGGCGGTGAAGCCGGCCGCCGCGCCCGTTGCCGAGGTGGTCAAGCCCGCTGCCATGCCTGTCGCCGAGACGGTGAAGCCGGTTGCCGCACCTGTCGTCGAGGTAGTGAAGCCCGCTGCGCCCGTTGCCGAGACGGTGAAGCCCGCCGCCACGCCTGTTGCCGGAGCGGTGCAGACCACCATCCCGGTCGCTGCGTCGGCGCAGTCGGCCTCATTGCCAGTCGCCGGGTCGGTGCCGTCCGCTTCGGCTACGGCCGTGCCCGCGTCGCCGGCCTCCGTGCACGGTGCCTCGGAGGGCTCGTCCGCCGGTATCTCCCACGGACGCTGAACGTCGAGCGCTTCGCTAGAAGCGCGTCCTCACCCCCAGGTCCAGTGCGGGCAGGAACTTCACCTCGGTGAAGTCGTCCATCCGGAGGACGGCCACGGGCAGTCGTCCTCCGATGAGCAGCGCGAGCTGGGGCATGACGAAGACCGCGATGGACCCCACGGGCGCGACAGCGGGTCCAACGGTCCACAGTGTGTCACCCGACCGGCTCTGCACAACGAGCTGCATGCTGGCCTCGACGCCGCCGGTGAACTCCACGATGCGGGCCTGCTTCTTCCACGCATAGCCCACGCCCAGCCCCGTGATGAACTCCCGGTCATCCTGGTGCGGCCCCTGGCCCAGCTCCAGCGAGAAGGTCATTCCGCTCGACTCCGTCCGGGACAGTTCCAGTCGGAACGACACCAAGGCCCCGTCCGGATCGATCACCGTCTGACGCGCTCCCACCGTCAGGCTCAGTGCACGGCTCCCAGGAGGATTCTGGAATCGTGACATGGGCAGGGGTGGAGGCGGCAGTGCCTGTTCGAACACCGGCTTCTCGGCCGCGGGCTCCCGCGCGCCGACCGCCAGGGGCTCCGAAGTCGGAGGCTCCGGGGACTCCACCGAGACCGTGCCTGCCTCGGCCGCGGCCCGGCGCGTGGCGGCTTCCTCCCAGGGACGAGGTTCCTCAGGCGCCGTCTTGGAGGTCTTCGCACCGGGCGCCTGCCCAGGCTTCACCGGAGCCGCCGACCCCGGCCAGTTCCACTCCTCGGGTGACGAGGAGGAGACGGCCGTCCGCGCCACCGGCTCCGAGCCTCCCTTCCTGCCACCGACGAGAGGAGCGGGAGCCACGAGCTGAAGGTCTTCCCACCGCACCTTCTGAACCTGTCCCGACGGCGCGCGCACCGTGCCCTGGTGCTGCTTGCCCGCGCGCCATGCCCGCAGCTCGTACTCCCCGGGAGGCACCGCGAGCCGGGGCACCGCGCCCGGCCCCAGCTCGGCGAGCACCTGTCCCCGCCCGGGACGCAGCAACAACGCACGCTCGAAGTCGGAGGGCAGCTCCAGGGCCGTGCCCGGGCTGGGGAGCTGGGTGAGGATCAGCTCGCCCTTGCCCGTCAGCCGGTAGTCATAGGCGGGATGCTGCGCGCCCGTCAGCACGTCCGCGGTGGCGGAGACCGTATGCGCATAGGCGTACTGATACGCCTCCGCCAGCGTCACCAGCCCATCGCCGGAGGCATCCGCCGCCCCGCGCAGCCCGGACACCAGATGGTGCGTGAAGAGCGAACCGCCGACCTCGCGAGACTCCAGCGCCAGCTCGTCCTCCGCGCTGGAGGTGAGCAGCGCATGCCCCGTGCTGTGCACCTCGTCCGTCAAGCGCAGCTCGAAGGAGGGGCCGGGTCTTCCGCCCTTGAAGCGCAGCAGCGCGCCGCTTCGGCAACTGTCGACGATGGCCAGCCGCACATCCGCGTGCGTCGCGTCCAGCCACCGGCGCAGCTCCGCATACAGCAGTCGCTCCGTGCCCAGCTCCAGGGCCACGCCATCCGAGTGCCCGGAGAAATAGAAGAGCAGCACCACCCGCGTGTCCGGCGTGACGCGCAGCGAGTCGACCTTCCGCGCGGCGGCGTCCAGCGCGGCGCGTACCGTGGCGAGGTTCTCGCCCTGCAGGACGATGAGGTCCGAGGGTGGCACGTCTCCCAGCTCGGAGAGGACTCCGGCGAGCTTGACCGCGTCGGCCTCGGCGTAGCGCAACGGAGGCCGCTCTCCACTGCCGACGTTGTGGCCGACCAGCACCGCGATGCGCCGGGTCCCCGCCTGGGCGGGCAGGGCGGCGCAACACACGAAGGCGAGGGCGAAGCAGCGGATGAAGGTCATCACGGCTGGGTCTTCTCGAAGAGGAAGGAGGCCTGTGCTCCGGCGGGAACCGGCAACCTCGTGCGGTCTCGGATGACGTCAGCCCCCCCGGCCGAGATTTCACGCAGTGCGGGAGCCACGGACTCAATGGACAGCGGCTTGCGAGAGAACAGGGCGAACAGTCGCTCGGGGCCCGGGGCGCTGTCGAGCACCACGCTCCCCGGAATCTCCAGCGGCAGCCCCCTCGAGGGCAACAGGCCGCTCTCGGTTCCCCCGAACGGGAAGTAGGTGCTCACCTGTCCCGCGCCATCCACGGAGACGACGAGGACGTAGGGCAGCCCCAGTCCCTCGACGACGAAGCGCACCTGGTCGCCCGCGGCCAGCGCCTCGCCTTCCTCCACCTTCCACGTGCGCTCGCCGCGGTGCGCGAAGAGCTGGAGCACCGCGCCTCCCTTGAGGGCGAGCTCGGGCTCCTCGGCAGAGGGGATGGCGACGAGCGCGAGCAGGAGCAGCACCGCCGACGAGAGGGCCAGGGCGGGAGCCCACCATCGCCAGCGGTGTCCCCACGGCGACACGCGGGTGGGGAGCCGGTCGGCGCGGGGCAGCACATAGGCGGTGAAGTGGCGGCGCAGCGACGCCAGTTCGTCCGCGCGGGTGCGACACGTGAGGCAGGTGTCCAGGTGGGCCTGGGTGGCACTGCGCTCCTGGGGGGAGAGCGCATCCATCGCGAGGGCATCCAGCTTGAGGCTGGAGACGTGGGAGGGGGCGGTGTTCATGAGGGGGGCCTCCCGGCGAGCGTGTGT
This sequence comes from Myxococcus sp. CA033, assembly GCF_013336625.1. NCBI lineage: Bacteria > Pseudomonadati > Myxococcota > Myxococcia > Myxococcales > Myxococcaceae > Myxococcus > Myxococcus sp. CA033. The sequence continues at coordinate 137,380 of NZ_JABUMU010000020.1, forward strand.
GCGTGCCGGTGGAAGTCTGCGAGCCGGTTGACGACGGTGCGACGGGAGATGCCGAGCACCTGGGCGACCTCGTCCTGGGTCATCCCATCGGCGAGGTGCAGCCAGGCGACCTCGGCCGCCTTGGGGGGCGCGGTGGTGATGAGGCGGCGAGCGAGGTCCCGGTCCTCCAGGAGTCGCTCGGCGTCGACGCCTGGTGCCTCGGGAAGCTCTCCGACGGGCACGGCGCGGCGGCGGCGGTCCCGGGCCTGGTTGAGGCAGTAGTTGGTGGCCACGCGGTAGATCCACGCGAGGGCGTGGTGGGCATCCGGGGCGCGGGCCAACTGACGGTGCAGGCGAAGGAAGGTCTCCTGGGCCGCGTCGGCGGCCGCGGCGTCGTCGCCCAGAATCTGGCGGCAGCGGGCATACAGGGCGGGCCCGTAGGTGCGGTAAAGCGCATGGAGGCGGTCTTCGGACATGGTGGTTTCGCGTTCCGGCCTCCCTACCAACACCCGGGGTGTCCGGATTGCGCAACAGGCGCTCCGGACAGAGCGGGTGTGGTAGCACGGGGCCGCCCATGGCCCTTCCCCCCCGCCGTGGCCCCTCGCTGGCCCAGAAGGCCCGCCAGCGCACTCCGGGTCACCACTACAACGCGAGCTTCCTGTCCGACGCGGACCGGATGGACATCCTCAACTGGCTCGGTGGGCTCCACCCGCTCTGGGAGGAGCGTTACTCCAAGCACTTCCCGCCCCCGCCGGGGCAGCAGCAGCGGCGCCTGCTGCGGCCGGTGTACTGGCTGGGAAACTGGCAGTTCGCGTGCCTGGACTACTACCGCCCCCCCAAGGGCCTCTTGAACCGGTGCGTCAAGGCGGAGCCCTTTCCGGCGGTGCTCCAGCGGCAGGTGGACAAGGTGGAGGCGCTGGCGCGGCGCATGTTCCGGGGGCCGGACATGCCCAAGGGCTGGCACCTCAACACCTGTCTGGTGAACTTCTACGGCAGTCGCCTGGAGGATGACCGCTGGGTGGACACGGCGCGGGTGGGTGAACACAAGGACTTCGAGCCGGGGCCGGTGGCCTCGCTGTCCTTCGGAGAGCGGGCGCTCATCCAGTTCGTCACGTCCTCACGGCCCGGTGAGCGGGACGCGGTGGTGCTGGAGCAGTGGCTGGATGACGGCTCGCTGGAGCTGTTCGGCGGGACGCGGTGGAAGGAAGAGACGTTCCACCGGGTGCAGCGGGTGGACACGCGCGAGGGGCATGACCTGGCGCCGAAGCTGCCGGACTTCCGCACGCGGCGCATCAACCTGACGTTCCGCTACGTGCCGGATGCGCACGTGATGCCCTTCGCGAAGCTGTCCGACGAGGCGCGCGAGGACGTGCGCGGCTACATGGCGCAGCTCGCCAAAGGCAGCGCCTTCTTCCGCGCGGAGCTGGAGCGCGAGCGCCCCGCTTCCCCCTGACGCGAACCCCCGTCGCCGGGGGTGGGTGGCCCTGGAGCCCTCGGCCTGGTCAGCGCTTGCGATGCGTGCGGGCGTGTCGGCCTTCGGGCCGCCGCTGCTCGCGCTTGGGCGCCTCCGATTCCTGCTGCGCCGGGCCCGGGTTCTTCTGTGAGGCGAGGAACTGGGCCCACGCCTCCTGGAACACGGGGGCCTCGCGAGGCACCGGCACTCGGGGAATCTGTCCGCGCATGATGCGCTCAATCTGCGCGACGACTTCCTTGTCCTTGGGGATGGCGAACGTGGAGGCCACGCCGCTGGCCTGCGCGCGCGCCGTGCGACCGATGCGGTGCACGTAGTCCTCGGGTGAATGGGGCAGGTCGTAGTTGATGACCTGTCCCACGTCCTCCACATCCAGGCCGCGCGCGGCGATGTCCGTGGCGACGAGGCACCGGTACGTCCCCTTGCGGAAGCCCTCCATCGCCTGGCGACGCTGGTTCTGCGTCCGGTCCGCATGCAGCACCGCGCTCTTGTGGCCCGCGCGCTGGAGGATGCGCATCACCTTGTCCGCGCGCTCCTTCGTCTTCGTGAAGACGAGCGCCGTCGTCGAATCCTCCGCCAGCAGCGTGAGCAGCAGCGAGGACTTCTCCTCGGCCTTGACGATGTAGAGCCGCTGCTCGGCCCGCTCGGCGGGAGTGCCGCTGCGAGTCACCTCCACGCGCACGGGACGGTACAGCCGCTCGCGGGCGAACTCGGTGACGTCCGGCCCCAGCGTCGCGGAGAACAGCAGCGTCTGCCGACGGCGGGGCAGGGCCTCGAAGATGCGCTCGAGTTGAGGGAAGAAGCCCATGTCGAGCATCCGGTCGGCCTCGTCGAGCACCAGGGCCTCCAGCTTGCTGAAGTCCACCATGCCGTTCTCCAGCAGGTCCACCAGGCGGCCAGGCGTGGCGAGCACGAAGGTGGGCTGGGCCTTGAGGGCCTCCACCTGGGCGCCCATGTCCTCGCCGCCGATGACCACGGCGTGCGTCAGGCCGCGGGCCTCGGCGAAGACCTGCACGGGCTCGGCGATCTGCTGGATGAGCTCGCGGGTGGGCGCGAGCACCAGTCCGAGCGTGCCCGACTTGCTGTGGAAGCGCTCCACGAGGGGCAGCACATAGGCGGCCGTCTTGCCCGTGCCGGTGGCCGCGCAGCCGATGATGTCCTTGCCCGAGAGGGCAGGGGGAATCGCCTGGGATTGGATGGGGGTGGGCTGCGTGAAGCGCACCCGGCGCAGGGCGCCGAGGGTGGCCTTGGACAGTCCGAGCCGTTCGAAGGATTCACTCACGGCTTCGGGGTATCACGGCGCGAGGCTCCGTGGGAAAGAGCCTCGACCGACACTGTCCTACGTCGTGGCTCGCAGCTTCTGGGCCCAGGGCTCCAGCGCCCGCAGGATGCCCTTCACCCGCTCGGGGGGCTTGCCGGAGTCCCGAAGGCGCTTGGCGATGGCGTCGAGGTGGGGGACGGCGCGCTCGGTGAGGGCCACCAGCGCGGCGGCGACGTCGCAGGTGTCCACCGCGTCATCCATGCAGATGACCCTGTCGCCCATGACGATGCGCCAGAAGTCCTCGCAGTAGCCCCTCCGCCGCTGGTCCGGGATGAGGAAGAACGGGTGGAACGTCCGCTCCAGCCGCTCGACGGCCTGATAGATGGGCATGTCCTTGTCGAGCGTGTCTCCGATGAGGGACTTCACCTGGGTCAGGGACACGTTCTCCAGGGCCGGCTCGTCGCCCGTCATGAAGAAGTAGCCCTTCTTCCCGCGCTTCTCGAAGCAGTCCATCGCGGTGTGCTCGGCGGCGAAGTACATGCCCAGCTCGTACGACTCGCCGGGGTTCGAGCCACCGCCGCGCTCCAGGAACATCCAGGTGAGCCACTGGTCCAGTTGATTCTCGGAGGACTCGAACTGGCCGACCTGGAGCGGGGCGCGGTCGAAGAAAGCGTCACCCACCGCCATGAAGAGCACCTGCGGGTCGGGGATGCCCGCCTCCATCAGGTCCTTCATGAACGAGGGGAACGTCTGGCGCGCGAGGCTCTCGGGGATGTTGCCCATGGAGCCCGTCACGTCGAGCGCCATGACGACGGCGAGCGAGTTCGGGTGGGACGCGCTGTCGCGGCTCTCGCGGAACTTCACCCCCAAGGGGTCCATCTGGGGATGGCAGGCGCGCTGCTTGAACACTTCCTGAGGCGGCAGCTCGCTGCGAGCCTTCGTCATCGCCTCATGCGCCTTGTGGCTGTAACTCCCGTAACCCATGACTGAAAGACCCCCTCGGTGGAGACACCGCGAATGCACCTCGCGATGTGCCCGGACGCTAGCCCGGAGGCCCTGTCGTCGTCAGCCCCGGGAGCGCTTGTCCCGGGCCCTGGGGCCCTGTGACGTCACGGAGACGCGCACGCCCAGGGTCGCCTCCACCCAGGTGATGAAGCGCTGCGTCCGGGTGTCGGCGCTCTCTCCCAGCGCAAGCGTCGTCCGCTCGGGTGTGCAGCGGGCGAGCGCCCCGGTGAGTCGTGCCTGCCATGCGAGGTCCTGGGCCGCGCCGGGACGCAGCGCAGTGACGCGCCCGGCCTCGTCGCGCACCACGAGCGCCTCGTCTTCCGCGGTGCCGGGAGGTGCGTGGTACGCGGAGCACACGGGCCAGTGCGGGCCAAGCCTGTCCACATGTGTCAGGGCGAGCGAGTCCACACCGCCGCAGACCTGGAGCGCATAGCGTCCGAGGACCGCGTCGAACCCGCCCACGCGGAAGCCGCCCTGCCAGCCGTCGGCGGTGTTGTGAGGCTCGGGCACCAGGGCCGCGAGCGATGCTTCCTCGGTGGGCAAGGGGCCCTCGCCGTGGCGCGTGGCGTAGGCGCGAAGCACGCCGAGTCGATGCACGTCCCCGTCGAAGCCCTGCTCGCGCAGCAGGGCCAGGGCCGGCTCGAAGGTGCAGGTGCTCCAGGTGGTGTGCGGATGGAAGCCGCGCCACTCATCCAGCAGGACGCCCTGCGCGCCCTCGAAGACGGTGTGGCCCTCGCGCAGCCGGGGGCCGAGCCAGCCATCGCCCACCACGCGCTGCTCGGGATGGATGACGCGCACGGCCTCCACCCAGCGCGAGGAGATGTCGGAGTCCTCCAGCAGTCCCAGCTCGGGCGCGGAGTCGGGATGGCCCATGGCGGCGCGCCGCACCTCGGCCAGCTCCGCGCGAAGTCGCTCCTGCGCGGCGCGGGCCTTCCTGGTGAGGACGTCGGGTCGACACAAGTCTGCTGCGAGGACGGCGGCCTCCGGATGCGCGAGCGCGTCGCGCATCGTCTCGCCCACGCCCACGCCGCAGGTGCCATGCCGCCGCGCGCCCCGGCCCAGCTCGCGCAGCCGTCCGGCCGCTTGATGGAACGGGGTGATGACGCGGGCGCGCTCGCTCACCGTCACGCGCGACAGGGCGTCCGGGACACCGCGCTCCGCGAGGTACTGCGCTTCCACGTGGAGGGCCAGTGGATGGAAGACGGTGGAGTGCGCCAGGTGCGTGGCCACGCCAGGGACGAAGGTGCCCGCGCCGAGCTGGGAGAAGGTGTGGTGCCTGCCGTCATCGGTGACGACGTTGTGGCCCGCCTGGGCGCCTCCGTTGAAGCGCACGACGAGCTGGGCGCCGTGGCGCCGCACCAGCCAGTCCGTGAGCGTGCCCTTGCCCGCGTCGCCGAAGCCGAGGTCGACGACGACGTGGGCCGCGCGGGGCGCCTTCATCGCTCGTCGCGAGGGATGCGGCGGTGGCCGGAGTTGGCGTCGTTGGTGGGCAGCGGCTCATCCTCCAGGCGAGGCTGTGGCGTGCCATCGCGCCCCAGCGTCGCGGCGAAGGACGTGAGCGCGCGGATGACGGCGCCGCGTCGGGGTCGCTCCAGTCCGCCTTTCTCCAGATGTCGGGCCAGCGCGTCCAGGTCTGGGATTGCGCCCTCGCACAGACCCACGAGACTGGCCGCCACATCCACCGTGTCGGTGGGGTCCTCCATGCAGATGACGCGGTCTCCGAGCAGCTCCCGCCAGTCGCGCTCGCAGTTGCGGCGTCGGGCCAGGTCCGGGATGAGGAAGAACGGCTCGAAGCCGACCTGGAGCTCCTCCACCACCTGCCGGACGGACAGGTCCTCGTCGAGCGTGTCGCCGATGAGGGACCTCACCTGCTTGCGAGAGACATACCCATAGGGGCGCTCGTCGCCCGTCATGAAGAAGTAGCCCCGGTGTTTGCGCTTGCGCCAGCAGTCCAGGTCCGTGTGGCGCGCGGCGAAGTACATGCCCAGCTCATAGGACTCGGTGCCGGGCGTGCCGCCGCCGCCTTCCAGGTAGCTGGACGTCAGCCACTGGTCCATCTGCCGCTCGGAGGACTCGAACTGGCCCACCTGGAGCGGAGCGTGGTCGCTGTTCGCGTCGCCCACCGCCATGAAGAGGACCTGGGGGTCCGGGATGCCCACGTCCATCAGGGACTTCATGAAGTCAGGCAGCCGGCGCCGGGCGAGCAGCTCCGGGATGGAGCCCATGGAGCCCGTGACGTCGAGGGCGAAGACGATGCCCAGGGACTTGGAATGCGCCTCGCTGTCGCGACTCTCCCGCCACTTCACGCCGTGCGGGTCCATCAGCGGGTGACAGCGCTCCTGTCGGAAGACGCGCTGCACGGGTATCTCCTCACGGGCCCGTGTGAATGCCGCATGTGCCGCGTGGCTGTAGCTCCCGTAACCCATGGCTCGACTCTCCTTCCTCGCACGGCCAGGCCGCGCTCAACGCCACCCAGGCAGGGTGAAGGGAACGTAACTCGGCGGACCGAAGGACTCCTGCGCGGCGGCGGAGACCTGCTCCTTCACGCTCCACGCATCGACGTCCAGGCCACTCCGCCCCGAATGCTGCGCGCGCAGCAGCTCCGCCAGGGGCGCTGGCACGCGGGACGGCACCGAGCCCGTTGCCGGGTCTCCACCGAGGACCCAGGTGATGGAGCGCGCGCACATCGCCACGTCCGTCTCCGGAGTGGGCACGCCTCCATTCCACAGTGTGTCGGGATAGAAGTCGCGGTGCGAGGCGCTGGTGGAGGGCAGGGACTGGAACGAGCGGTGCCGCACGGCGCTGGACCAGCCGACCAGCATCAGCCCGTGGTCCCTGGGGTGGAGGAGCAGGTGGGGCGGCAGCACCGCGCCGTGGACGTAGCCCGCGCGATGCACGAAGCCCAGCAGCTCCAGCGCGCGCTTCCACATCCAGACCGCGGCGCGTGGGTCGACGCCATCGGAGTACACCTCACGCACCTCCGAGAAGGTGTGCTGGAAGCCGCTCGTCCACCGGTACACCAGCGCCGCGCGAGCGATGCCCTCCGGGTCCTTCGCGGTGCCTCGCGCCACGGGCTGGGGGAGCAGGCGGGTGAAGTACTCTGCGCCCTGGGCGTCGGTGCGCTGCAGGTCCTCCAGCACCTCGTACTCGCGGGCGAGCAAGTCCTTGTCGTCGAGCGCGCGGGCCACCTTGAGCACCACCAGCTCGGTGATGCGGGAGTCGCGTCGCGCGAGGAACACGTCACTGCCGTCGCCTCGGCCCAGGCGCCCGAGCAGCACGTAGCGCGTGTTCGCCACCGTGACGCGGGGTCGGTCCGGAGCGAAGAGAGGGTCGTCCGCGGGGCGAGCGGGCTTGGGCCAGACAGCCGCGCCCTTCGCGGACACCATGGCACCGCAGTAGTCGCAGGTGAGGATGCCATTCGGTGAGGACGGGGGTGGAAGCTTCGCGCCGCAGCCAGGACACTTCAAAAGCTGTAGTTCCATCCACCCCTCACGCAGTGCCGGGCGAGCATACCGCAGCCTCCAGGAACCCGAATGTCCCCATTGACGCCTCCGCTCCCCGTGGTGCTCGACACCAACGTCGTCCTGGACCTGTACGTCTTCGAGGACCCCGCGCTGCGCGTGCTCCAGACGGCGCTGGAGGCGGGCGCGCTGGAGGCGTGGGCGGAGGACGCGACGCTGGCGGAGCTGGGCTTCGTGTTGGCGTCGCGCCACTTCCTGCCGGGACGAGACCTGGAGGGCCGGAGGACGGCCCTGGAACGCTACCGGGCTCGCGTGAAGGTGCTCCCGCCGGACGCGTCAGGGCCTTCGCTGGAGCTGCCTCGTTGCAAGGACCGCGACGACCAGAAGTTCCTCCTCCTGGCCGCCCGTGCGGGGGCGGCGTGGCTCGTGAGCAAGGACAAGCGCGTGTTGTCGATGTCGGACCGACAGGGGATGCCCTTCGTCATCCTCACCCCCCGGCAGGCCGTGGCGCGACTGGAGGCTCAGGCGTTGGTGGCGGGCCGGTAGCGAAGCACGCGCACCGACTCGAGGCCGATGATGAAGGTGGTGATGGCGCTCAGCTTCGCCTTGCCCCCGGACTCGCTCCAGTCGAGCACGTGCACGAAGACGGGCTCTCCACCCTCCTCCGCGTTCCGGTTTCCGAAGACGAGCACCGTGTCGGCCTTCTCGCCCGAGTAGGTGACGAGCGTCTGGCGGAAGGAGATCCACGACTCGCGGCTGCCGTTCTCCTCGCTGAGGCCACGCAGGAACGCGGTGGGCTGGGCGAGCGAGCCCTGGACGTACTCGCCACCGGTGAGCTGGTGCTTGAGCTGCTCGCTCCGGGTGCTCAGCTCGGGCTCCCGGTCACCCATGCAGCCCATGCACTGTTCATCGCAGCCGCAGATCTCCTCGGGCTCGGAGAGCGTCCGGCCCTTGCGGTCCGCTTCACACTGCTTGACGCAGGCGGCGAGCGCGCGGGACTCGGCCTTGTGGGTGCTGGCGATCTTCGCGCGCATCTGGGCCTGGGTGGCGTCGGACTCGAAGAAGGACGCATCCGCCAGGTGCAGCAGACCGGCGACCCGCACGAGTCCCGGGTCATCCATGGAGGACAGCGCTGAACTGGCGGCGGCCTTCTGCGGGCGCAGCAGCGCGGGCCTCACGCGAACCCACTTCGAGCGGGCCTCGGACTTGTCGCCGTCCAGGTTCAGGCTGGCGCGGTCGAACAGCGCCGCCGCGGCCTTCGCGCGAGCCAACTCCGCCTTGTAGGAGTCCTTCACCTTCACCTGGGCCAGCCACTTCGTGGGGGTGCGCTCCGTCTGGTAGAAGACCTCCTGCTGCTTCTCGGTGTTCTTCTGGATGAAGAGGTCCTCGGTCTTGTAGCGAGGCGCCCACTCCAGCTTCGCCTGTGTGTCGTTGCGCGCGGCGGCCATCTTCCGCTCGTACGCGTAGGCGCGCACCTGCTCGAAGGCGGCCGTCTCCATCTCCGCCTTGTAGGGGTCCTCGCCCTCCACGTAGACGCGCAGGTCGCTCAGGCAGGTGTCGTCGTACGACGCGCCGGGATAGGTGGACACGAGGGTGAGCCGCACGCCCTGGACCTTGCCGGGCACGGGCAGGGGGATTTCCTGCCAGCCGAGCACGTCCTTCAGCTCCACCTCCACGGCGGTGCCCGTCGTCTGCGGCCCCGTCTCGCCCTGGACGAGCGGCTCCAGCTTCACGCCCTTGGGACGGGCGTTGGCCCGGTAGAGCTTGTCCGTCTTCTGGTAGCCGTTGCGCAGGAAGACGCGGAAGGACTTCGCGCGTGTCAGCTCCGGGCCCCACCACTCGATGGCCTCGCCCTCGCCGCGTCCCTTGGCGCCCTCCACCCAGGCGGTGGCCGGGTCATCATCGGCGACGTAGAGCGGGAGGTAGTTCTGGGCATGTTTGTTCCAGCCGTTCTCCAGGAAGGAGGACGCTGTCACGCGGCGGGGATGCAGGCGGTGGGCGGTGCCCGCGTCGGGCTCCAGGAGGACCGGCGGCGCGGCGGCGAGGATGAGCGACAGGAGAATCATGGCTTGCGCTCCATAGGTGTTCGGGTCGAGGGAAGGGGCGCGGCCCACAGCACCAGCTGTGAGAGCCCCGGGGGATAGAGTCCCGAGTCTTCCTGCTCACGGGACACCAGGTGGTAGACGACGCGGGCATAACGCGCGCCCGCGGGCATGCGGATGCGGCGAGGCGGGCCGGGAACCAGCCGGGTGTCCTCGACGGCGCCCAGGTGTGGCAGCGGCTCCGGTGGCCAGGCGCGCACTTCGATTCGACGGCCCAGCGTGGCCACGGTGCGCGAGGACTCGAAGAGGGGATGGTCCGAGACCTCCACGCTGACCCAGCGCATGACGTCACCGGAGGGGAAGGCGTGGCCCACGTCGCGCGTGGAGAGCAGGAGCGCGCCGTCCACGGCCTCCACGACGAGCGCGGCCTTGAGGGACTCCGTGCGACGGGTGCCGCCCAGTCCGTGGTCGCCGCGAGGCATGTGACAGCTCGTGCAGTGGCGCGTGTCGCCCGTCTGTTTGCGCCACCGGGTCCATTCGCCCACGGTGTCCTGTTGCCACTGGGTGTCGGAAAGCCGGACGCGTTGGCCATCGCCCTGGAGCACCGGGAAGCCGAACTGGTGACAGCCCGCGCAGGGCATCGCGGGGGCGGCCTTCGCGTCACCGAGGGGGGCGTGACAGCCCGCGCAGGTGACGCCGTGCTCCTCGGGAGGGCTGCCCGTGGGAAGCGCGCCGCGCTCGAGGTTCCGCGCGAGCGGGGCGTGACACTGGACACACCAGGCGGGCCGGTCCTCGGTGATGGCGACCTGGAAGACGTCGTCCGTGCGCGCGGTGGCGTGGCCGCTGCGCTTCCAGGCCTCGACCTGGGGGGCGTGGCACTCCGCGCAGCGCTGGACGCTCCAGTCGGGGAGCCCGTGCGGCGCGGGGCCAACCTCCATGCGCGCGGTGCCCTGGGGGAAGCGAGGGCCGGGCGCGGAGGCCAGCAGTGCGCAGATGAGGAGGAGGGCGTGCACGATGAGGCGGGGAGTGTAGGCGCCCTCCGTGTGCGAGCGCGACTCCCACTCTGGGGCGTGGGCGCGGTAGAACCCGACCCATGCGGGCCTATGAAATTCGAGGCGGATTCGGGTTGGACAAGCTGGTGCTGGGCGAGCGGCCGGACCCCGAGCCGGGCCCGTTCCAGGTGCGGGTGCGGGTGAAGGCGACGAGCCTCAACTACCGCGACCTGATGATGGTGGAAGGTCGCTACAACCCGAGGCAGAAGCTGCCGCTGATTCCCAACTCGGACGGCGCGGGTGTGGTGGACGCGGTGGGGCAGGGTGTCACGCGCGTGAAGGCGGGAGACCGGGTGATGGGCCTGTTCTCGCAGGCGTGGCCCGCGGGTGAGCCGACGCGCACGGCGCAGCAGCACACGCTAGGGGGGCCGCTGGACGGCGCGCTGGGCGACACGATGGTGCTGCACGAGGACGGGGTGATGCTCACGCCCGCGTACCTGTCGGACGAGGAGGCGGCGACGCTGCCGTGCGCGGCGCTCACGGCGTGGAGCGCGCTGGTGACCTATGGCGCGTTGAAGGCAGGAGACGTGGTGTTGCTCCAGGGCACCGGCGGCGTCTCCATCTTCGCGCTGCAGATAGCGAAGCTGCTGGGCGCGCGCGTCATCATCACTTCCAGTCGCGACGACAAGTTGGAGCGAGCGCGCGCGCTGGGAGCGCACGACCTCATCAACTACGTGACGACGCCGGACTGGGACAAGGCGGCGCGGGCGCTCACCGGGAACGCGGGCGTGGACCACGTCGTGGAGGTGGGTGGGGCCGGGACGTTCGAGAAGTCACTGCGCGCGGTGCGGCCCGGGGGCACGGTGTCCGTCATCGGCGTGCTGAGCGGTGGCTCGGGCGCCGTGCCGCTGACGTCCATCCTGATGCAGAACCTTCGCGTGCAGGGAATCCTGGTGGGGCATCGCCAGGGCTTCGAGGCGCTGGTGCGTGCCTTCTCGCAGCACTCGGTCCGTCCCGTGGTGGACCGCGTCTTCGCCTTCGACGAGGCGGTGGCGGCGTTCCATCACCTCAAGAGCGGCGCCCACTTCGGGAAGGTGGTCGTTCGCGTCGGGTGAGCGGGTGCTGCTCTGTATCGCAGGAGTGGAGACGGGCCCGGTGACGTGAAGTGCTCACCGGGCCTGGGTCCTACGGGGTGGTCAGGAACCCGTTTCCGTCGGGCCCGAGTCCGAAGGGTTGTTGTTGCGAGCGACGTAGCTCACCTGGGGACCGCCGCGAGGAGCACGGGAGCCGCCGCCCCGGTTCGGAGCGGAGCGTTGCTGCCGGGGGCCGGGCCCATTCTGCCGAGGCTCTCGCAGCGTGTTGCCGCCGGGATTGGCATCAGGTGCGTTCGTCTCGGGGCGGGCCTCCACGACAGGCAGTGAGGCCCTGCCGTTGCCCCGATTGCCACCTCGCTGCTCGTTCCGGGCAGGTCGCTGCCGCGACTCGGGGAAGGGGCTTTCGGCGCCAGCCTGGACCTCGTTGCCGTGACGGCCGTTTGGCGCGGAGGATTGCTCACGAGGCGTGCCGTTGCGGGCGTCCCCCTGGGGGGCGCGTGGGCCGCTGCGTGAGTCTCCCTGGGTGGACCGGGGGCCTCCGTCGCGCTGCTCGCCCTGCGCGGAACGTGAGGAGCCACGGCGCTGCTCTCCTGAAGCCGGGCGGGTGTTGTCCACTCCGGACTGTTCTCTCGGGGCCCGGTGGTGTTCGCCCGGGGCGGAGTGCTGCTCGCTGGAGCGGGTGCGCGGGCTGCCGTTGCGCGAATCATCCGCGGTGCGGGAGCCGTTGCCGTTCCGTTGCTCGCCATCGAAAGCGCGAGTGTTCCCGTTGCGCGAGTCATCCGAGAATCGAGGTTCTGCGTTGCGCGACTCGTCCGAGGCACGAGGGTGGCCGCCGCGCGGAGCGTCCGAAGCCCGAGTGTTCCCGTTGCGCGAGTCATCCGAGAAGCGAGGTTCTGCGTTGCGCAACTCGTCCGAGGCACGCGGGGTTCCGCTGCGTGAGTCCCCCGACGCGCGAGCCGCCCGACCGTTGCGGGGCTCTCCTTGAGCGTCACGGGGACCGCCGTTGCGCGGATCACTCGTGCCTCGCGGACCACCGCTGCGCTGCTCGTCTTGAGGCGAGAGCGTGCTTCCGCTGCGCTGCTCACCCGGCGCGGAGCGCGTGCTTCCGTGGCGCTGCTCGTCCTGAGGCGAGAGCGTGCTTCCGCTGCGCTGCTCACCCGGCGCGGAGCGCGTGCTTCCGCGGCGCTGCTCGACCTGAGGCGATAACGTGCTTCCGTTGCGCTGCTCACCCGGCGCGGAGCGCGGGCTTGTGCTGCGCTGCTCATCCGGCGCGGAGCGGGGGCTTCCGTTGCGCTGTTCAACCTGAGGCGAGCGGGGGCTTCCGTTGCGCTGCTCATCCGGCGCGGAGCGCGGGCTTCCGTTGCGCTGTTCAACCTGCGGCGAGCGTGGGCTTCCGTTGCGCTGCTCGAACTGGAGAGCGCGCGGGCTCCCGTTGTGCTGTTCAACCTGCGGCGAGCGTGGGCTTCCGTTGCGCTGCTCGAACTGGAGAGCGCGCGGGCTCCCGTTGTGCTGTTCGACCTGAGCCGAGCGAGGGCTGCTGTTGCGCTGTTCACCCGGCACGGAGCGCGGGCTCCCGTTGCGCTGTTCGACCTGAGGCGAGCGGGGGCTCCCATTGCGCTGCTCGACCTGAGGCGAGCGAGGGCTCCCATTGCGCTGTTCGACCTGAGGCGCGCGAGTGCTCCCATTGCGCTGCTCGACCTGAGGCGCGCGTGAACTCCCATTGCGTTGCTCAGCGGGCGCCGAGCGCGGTCCACCTGAGTGCTGACCACCCTGCGGCGGGCGCGCGGCATTTCGCTGATCGCCAGCGCCACCCGTTCGCGGCGCCGACGCGGGAGCATTCGGGCGATTGCCTCCGGAACGCGGCGGCGATCGACCGGGCCCGCGGCGTCCGCCTCGCGGCGCTGGGGCCGCGGGAGGCTTGCTCCGCTCACCACCACCCTGCCGGAGCACCAATGCCTCCAGCGCGCGCAGCTCCGCCTCTTCGGCCTCCTCGGGCGTCATGGGCGCCTCTGGGGGCGCTTCCACCGGCTGCGCATGGACGGGGCGGCTCGCTCCCCGGCCCGCGCTACCATTGCGACGCGGCGCCTCGCGGAAGCTGCCGGAGGGAACGAACGAGGGCGTGAGCTCACGCCGCGTGTACGCGCTCCAGATTTCGCTCGTGTCGCCCCCGGCGCCGTGCAGCCAGGGCGCGATGCCCGCGAGGAACTCGCGCACGTTGTCCAGGTCGCGCCGGAAGTAGAACTCCGCGCGGTTGTTGCGCGCGGCGGCGATGGTCTGCGGAAAGTCGATGATGGTGGGCCCCAGGTAGCCCATCAGAATGTTGTAGGGCGACAGGTCCCCATGGATGAGGTCGGCGCACAGCATGCTGACCACCTGGGCCCGCAGGTCCACGTACATCGCCTGCGCTTCCTCGGGCGTCGCCGGAGGAGCCTCCACCAGCCGGGGCGCGGGTTGTCCCTGCGCGTCGAGCACCAGCTCCATCAGCAGGATGCCCTCGTAGAACATCACCGGCGTCGGCACGCGCACGCCCTGGGCGTGCAGCTTGTAGAGCGAGTCGGCCTCGGCGCTCTTCCACGCCTCCTCGGAAGCGGCCTGCCCGAAGCGGCTGCCCTTCTCCATGGCGCGACGCGTCCGGGAGTTGCGCACCTCGCGCCCTTCCCGATAGCCCACGTTGTTGCGGAAGTTCCGCTCGTGGCGCTGCTTGTACAACTTGGCTGCGACCACCTGCCCGGAGTGCTGAACCAGCCACACCTCCGCTTCCTTACCGGTCTTCAACTGGCCAATGACGGCCTCGATGATTCCGTCGGCGAGGAGGGTCTCTAGCGAGTCATTCATTCAGAGGCGGAAGTCCTGATGGGGCTCGGGCGGGTGTCTCGAAACGCGCGCGGTGCGGCCCTACTCGCAGCGCGCGGTGGCATGTGAACATCTGGCGGGGCCCTCTTTCTACCGCGTTGTCGCCGCGAGCAGTCAGGAGGGCCGACGCTCGGCCTGCTAACAGTTTGTCTGCCAGGGTTCCAGGGTATCAAGGGGACGCCAGAGCGGGTGGGTCATGTCGGACCTTGTCCTCGAGGCCTCTCCGGCAGCCCGTTCTGAGCAGAAGCGGCCTGGGTGCCGAGCGACCTGGTGGCACGCTGGTCGCTCGGAGAGAGGGCAGGGGCAACAACCCCGCGGAGCCCGCCAGATTCCGGAGACCGGGCATGCGGGCTAGGCGGAATGGGCTGTCGGGAGGGGAGGGCAGGCTGGGGCTTACCTGCACGCAGGGGGCTGCCGACCCGCACCGGGAGAGCGCTACGATGCGCGCCGCCCAGGAGGAGTCACCCATGGCGACGAAGAAACGCAAGACCAGTGCTGCGAAGAAGTCATCCCGGCGCGCCTCCACCCCGAAGAAGGCCGCGACTCGCAAGAGCGCGACACGGAAGGCCCCCGCCAAGAAGAGCGCGACTCGCAAGAGTGCCGCGAAGAAGGGCACGGCGCGCAAGAGCGCGGCGAAGAAGAGCGCGACTCGAAAGAGCGCCGCGAAGAAGGGCACGGCGCGCAAGAGCGCGGCGAAGAAGAGCGCGACTCGAAAGAGCGCCGCGAAGAAGGGCACGGCGCGCACGAGCGCCGCGAAGACGACGACGTCCGTGCCCTCGAGCGGAGGCAGGACCTCGACGTCCCCATCGCCCCGGCGCGCGGTCTCCCGGAAGGCGCCCGCGTCGCCGTCCGTCGAGGTCACCTCGGTTGCCTGGGACGAGCGCCCCGCCACGGGCTCGCCCTTCGTCGAGGAGGTGGAGACCTCATCCGCCGGCATCCAGCCCCTGGCGCCCGTCCACGCGGCGGTGGACGAGCTGACCAGCTCCGGCAACGAGCTGCTCGACATCTTCCAGCGCTACGACCGCAACCGCACCGGCTCGATTGAGCGCACCGAGTTCGCGCGGCTGCTGGAAGCGCTCGGGCAGAACGTCACGGACGAGGAGTTGGAGATCGCCGTCGACATCGTCGACACGGACCGCACGGGGAAGATCTCCTGGAGCCAGTTCAAGGTGTGGTGGACCAGCCGCTAGCAAGGAACGAAGCACGTCCGCCGCGCAGGGCCCTCTCCGGGGCGGAAGGTGACTGGCGAGTGCGCGGTCACCGGCCGGGTTCAACCTGGAGAGGACCCAGGCCCACGGTGAGCGGCTCCCAACGAGCCCTCTTTTTGGGAATGGTGGGGTCCATCATCTGTTCGAGCGCCCCTAAATAGTGACGGGGGGCCGAGCTGACCTACACTCGCGACGGGAGGGGGAACGGTGACCGACCTGGCGTCCAGAGCACATTCCACCGTCTTCGAGCACGCGCGCGACGCGGTGCTCGTGCTCGACGCCACGCACCTCATCCAGGAGGTCAACCGCGCGGCGGAGCGCATCTTCGGCCCCCGCGCGGAGCTGGTGGGCATGGCGGTGACGCGGCTGTTGTCGGGCTGGCGTCCCCCGGACACGCGAGGCTCGCCGGACACGCCCCATGAGACGGAGCTCGCCGGGCAGCGTCCGGGCGGCACGGGGCCCGCGTACTACCTGCGCGTGCAGACGCTGACCCAGGTGGACGCGCAAGGCGCTCCGCTCGGCTGGGTGCTCCAGCTCCAGGACATGCGCGGAAGCCTGGAGGTGGAAGCGTCCATCCGCCAGCAGAAGGAGTTCTTCGAGGCGGTGGTGCGCAACAGCCCGGTGGCCATCGTCACCATCACCCGCCAGTTCATCGTGCTCTCGTGGAACCCCGCCGCCGAGCGCCTCTTCGGGTACACACCGCAGGAGGCGCTGGGCAAACACATCTTCGACCTCGTTGCCACGGAGGAGACCGTCCTCCCCGACGCGAAGAAGGCGCAGCGCGATGTCACGCAGCGAGGCCGCGTGCACTCCGTCACCCGGCGGCTGCGCAAGGACCACACCATCGTCGACGTGGAGTTGCTCGCGCTGCCGGTGTCGGTGGGCGGACGGCAGTTGGGCTTCATCGCCATCTACCACGACATCACCGACCTCCAGCGCGCGCGCCAGGCAGCCGAGTCCGCCAACCAGGCCAAGAGCCTGTTCCTGGCGACGATGAGCCACGAGATTCGCACGCCGATGAACGCCATCATCGGCATGACGGGGCTGATGCTGGACACGCACCTGACGGTGGAGCAGCGGGAGTTCATCTCCACCATCCGTCAGAGCAGCGAGGCGTTGCTCACGCTGCTCAACGACGTGCTGGACTTCTCCAAGATTGAAGCGGGCCGCTTCGAGACGGACCCGCACCCGTTCGACCTGCGGCAGTGCGTGGAGTCGGTGCTGGACCTGCTCGCGGTGCGCGCCAGCGAGAAGGGGTTGGACCTGGGCGCGGACATCTCGCCGCAGGTGCCGCAGGTGGTGATGGGCGATGCCTCGCGGCTGCGTCAGGTGCTGCTCAACCTCGTGGGCAACGCGCTCAAGTTCACCGAGTCCGGCGGCGCCGTCGTCTCCGTGGACGGCGCGCGCCGCAAGGAAGCTCCGGACGCTCCCTGGGAACTCACCTTCTCCGTGCAGGACACGGGGCCCGGTATCACCGAGGAGAAGCAGAAGGGACTCTTCCAGCCCTTCAATCAGCTGGACGTCTCGGTGACGCGCAAGTTTGGCGGTACGGGCCTGGGGCTCGCCATCTCCAAGCGCCTGGTGGAGGCGATGGGTGGACGCATCTGGGTGGAGAGCGAGGGCGTGCCGGGCAAGGGCGCCACGTTCCATTTCTCCCTCACCGTGCAGGCCGCGCCGCAGACGACCGCCGGGTACCTGCGCGCGGACCAGCCGCTGTTGCAAGGCCGGCGCGTGCTCATCGTCGACGACAACGCCATCAACCGGCGGCTCCTCGGCCGGCAGCTCCAGACCTGGGGCGCGGTGCCGGTGGAGGCGGGCTCGGGGATGGAGGCGCTCGCGAAGCTCCAGCCAGGCGCGGGCTTCGACGTCGTGCTCATCGACCATCAGATGCCGGGGTTGGACGGGCCTTCGCTCGCCGCGCGCATCCGTGAGCGCGAGGACCTGCGGGCGCTGCCTTTGTTGCTGCTCACTTCGCCCGGTCGTCGCGCGGTGCCGCCGCCGGGCCTCTTCACAGGGGTGCTGTCCCGCCCGATGAAAGCCTCCCAGCTCCATGACACGTTGATGTCCTGCTTCTCCCAGGACGTGGCTCGGGCTCGCGCGGAGTCTGCCGCCACGGGGGCGCCCATCCCCAGGGACCGTCCGGGAGACCGCGTGCCCCTGCGCATCCTGTTGGCGGAGGACAACCCCACCAATCAGCGGCTGGCCAGCCTGATGTTGGATCGACTGGGCTATCCGGTGCAGGCCGCGTCCAATGGTCGCGAGGCGCTCCAGTGGGCCATGCGTCAGCGCTTCGACGTGGTGCTCATGGACCTGCAGATGCCGGAGATGGATGGGCTGGAGGCCACGCGTCGGCTGCGTCAGGAGCTGCCGCCCAACGTGCAGCCATGGGTCATCGCGATGACGGCCAACGCGATGGACTCCGACCGCGAGCAGTGTTTCGAGGCGGGGATGGATGACTTCCTCGCCAAGCCCATCCGCGTGGAGGCGCTGACCGCCGCGCTGGTGCGCTGTCAGACGCCGCGGCCGCAGGGCGGCACGCGCTCCAGACCCGAGCGTGGCGCGCTCGTGGACGCGCCGCTCGACGAGGACATCGTGCCGGTGGCGGCGCGCATTCCCGGCCTGCAGCCCGCCGCGCTGGCGCGGTTGTGGCGGGAGCTGGGCACCCAGGCGGGGAACATCCTCCCGGAGCTCATCGACACCGCGCTGCTCAGCATGCCGGCCCTGCTCGAAGACGCGTACACGGCGTTGCGGCATGGGCTGCTGGATGATGTCAGCCGCGCGGCGCACACCCTCAAGTCCAACGCGGCGTGGTTCGGCGCCTCGGGGCTGGAGGCGCAGTGCCGGGACATCGAATTGCGCGCGGACGCGGGCGAGGTCGCCGACATGGCGGAGCGCCTGGACCGCTGCCGGGCGGAGCTGGAGACGGCTCGCAGGCTGCTGTCCCGGCTGCGTGAGAGCATCGGGACGACGGTGCCCCGGAGCTGAGCCGACGGGGTGGTCAGCCCCTCGGGCTTCGCGCCGTCCCTGGCCGACCGCGACTTCCACTTCGAGGTGAACGATGAGCGACTCTCCAACGGACCCTCCCCGCTCGGGGACTTCTCGCATCCGGGGGCTGGAGCAGGTGGACCGGCTGTCGGTGCCCTTGCCGCACGGCACCGAGGTGACGACGCGCGTGGAGCGCCTGGCCTCGGGCGGGCGCCGCATTCCGCAGGGCGTGGTGGGGCGCGTGGTGCGCGCCCGGGATGGCGGGCTCGACATCCAGATTGTCGGCGTGGGCGAGGTCTGGTTCACGCGTGAGGAGCTGGTGCCTCGTCGTCCGGGGCAGGTCCAGTTCGCGCGGCGTCGCGAGGCGGCGTGGCAGTCCCTGGTGCCCTGCGTGGTGCTGGAGACGCGCGTGGGCAGCCATGCGTGGGGACTGGCGAACGCCCAGTCCGACGTGGACGTGCGTGGCGTCTTCGCGCTGCCGCTCTCGTGGACCTTCGGCCTGGTCGAAGCGCCCATGGACCTGGTGAGCGCCGATGGCAGCAGCACCTACTGGGAGACGCGCAAGACGGTGGAGCAGGCGCTGCGGGCGGACCCGAACACGCTGGAGACGCTGTTCGTGCCGGGAGCCCGGGCGCTGGACGAACTGGGCGAGTGGTTCCTCGCGGAGCGTGAGGCGTTCGCCTCGCAGGCCATCTTCGGCAGCTTCGGGCGCTACGCCATGAGTCAGCTGGACAAGCTCACGCGCAGCCAGCGGCTGGCCGAGCACCGGGACCTGTTGCTGGAGTGGCTGTGCGAGGAGCCCGCTCCGAACCTGGACGAGGTGGCGCGGCGCCTGTCCGAGGTGTCTCCGCGTGAAGCGCCCACGCAGCAGGACGCGCTGCTGGCGGCGAAGACGTACGTGAAGCAGCTCTACCGCTCGCTGTGGGACCAGGGGTTGTTGACGGCGAACGACTTCGCGGCGCTCACGGCCTATGCCCGGGGTGGGGGGCAGCGTCCTCCCTCCGCGCGGGAGCTGCGGCCGAAGAACGCGTACAACCTGCTGCGGTTGATCTCCACGGCCACGGGCTGGCTACGCCATGGCGAGCCCGTCTTCGAAGCGACGGGCGCACTGAAGGCACGGCTGCTGGACATCAAGGCGGGGAGCGTGCCGCTCGATGACGTGCTGCGGGACGCGGAGGCGATGGCGCCGGAGCTGGAGGCGGCGCGACGGGAGAGTCGACTGCCGGAGCATCCCGACTACGCGCGCGCGGACCGACTGTTGCGACGCGTGGGGGCCGAGGTGGCGCGACGCTGGGTGTTGAAGACACCGGGACCGCTGGGGCGCGAGGCGCCCGAGGCCCCGGAGACGGAGTGGAGGGATTCGGAATGAAGGGCGCCATGACGGAGCACGAGCGGAAGGTGGCGGACGGCGTGCTCGACGAGGAGTCCGCGAAGCGAGAGCACCTGGTGGTGTCCTTGTCGGGTGCGCATGCGTATGGCTTTCCCTCGCCGGACAGTGATTTGGACCTGAAGTCCATCCACATCGCGCCCACGGCCCTGCTGCTGGGCCTGCAACCCCGGCAGCTCAACGCCGAGCGGCTCCAGGTGGTGGACGGAGTGGAGGTGGACTACTCGTCCAACGAACTCCAGCCCGTGCTCCAGGGACTCTTGCAGGGCAATGGCAACTACCTGGAGCGCCTGCTGGGGGCCATTCCCGTGCGGGTCTCCCCGGAGCTGGAGGCCCTTCAGCCGCTGGTGCGCGGCGTGTTGTCGCGTCGGGTGCACCGGCACTACCGGGGCTTCGCCTACGGTCAGCTCCGGGAGTGGGAGAAGAGCGGCTTCCGCTCCGCGAAGAAGCTCCTCTACGTGTTGCGCACCACGCTCACCGGGACGCACGCGCTGCGCACCGGCGAGGTGGAGACGGATGTCACCGATCTGCTGGATTCCCACGGCTTCGCGGAGGCGCACGAACTGGTGGAGCAGAAGCGACGCGGGGAGAAGTCCGAACTGCCCGAATCGCTCAGCGCGAAGTGGCGCGCCGAGGTGGCCCGCTCCTTCGAAGTGCTCGATGCCGCCCTGGAGGCTTCCGTGTTGCCGGAGGAGCCCTCGCAGGCGGCGGTGGACGCGCTGGAGGCGTGGATGCTGGACCTGCGACGCAGGCGGTTCGTGGCCGTGTCGTGAGGCACGGGCCACGCACCGCGCCGTGGGCCTCAGGGGTCCGTGGGTGACAGCCGCGACAGGGAGCGGTTCTTGACCTTGAGCCAGGCCTGTTGCCTGAACAGGTAGGTCGAGCAGAGCTGGCGCCACGTCCACACGTCCGGCAGCTTCCACCACGCCGCGGGCGGCTGGATGCCCTTGTCCCGCAGGTTGCCGATGCCCCGGTAGCCGACGCCGTCGAGCCCGAAGGCGCAGTTGGACTCGAGGACCAGGACCTTGTCCGTCGCGGGGTGGTGGTCCACGACGAGGAGCGTGTGGCCGGAGCGCCACTGGTTTCGCCAGCCCTGGATGAGTGTCCACGGGTGGGGTGGCACGTCCGCAGACGGAGGGGGGATGGCCATGCCGCTCTCGACGGCGGAGGTGACGGGGGAAAAGTTATCCTCCGTGGAGGCAATCATCATCTGTCGGTGACGGCGGGAGTCCCAGGCGAAGGCCGCGCCGTGCGCATCGGCGAAGGCCTTCACGGTGAGGGCCTCCACGAAGGTGCAGCAGTTGTTGAACCGGGGAGGCCCCAGGGGGACGCGAATGCCTGGCAGCGTCCACGGGTAGTAGGCCTTGTCCGGGTCGTAGCGGTAGTCGCGCAGCCCGCCGAGGAGCGCGACGAGCCGGTCCTCGGCCACGGCCAGTGGCTCGTCGTCGAAAGGCAGCCTTACGGCCGGAGGCGGCTTCTCCTGCTGGACGACGGTCGCGTAGCGCTGGGTCCGCCAACGCACGCAAATCCAGGTGTCCAGCGCGCCCAACGTCGGGACTTCCAGGCGCACGTAGTCCGTGTCGGGCGTCGGAAAACCGAGGCGCTCGTCCAGGACGAAGTAGGTGCCTGGCTCGACGTAGCCCTCGAACTGCGCGTTCGTGTCCGGCTCCACGAAGCCGCGAAGTCGGATGGGAAGCTTCGCGACACGATAGGTTTCCGCCAAGACAGGACCCCCCGGAGAAGATGACCTGATGTGAAGTCTAACTCACTCCGGGAGTTGTTCGCAGGACGTGGCGGGGAAGGTGCCGGGCGGGTGCTCCGACTGGTCCGCGCTAGGAGCAGCAGTCCCTGGGGCAGTTGCTGTACTCATTCACTTCGCAATAGCCGTCGCCGCACACATGGATGAAGTTTTCATCCTGGGGCGGAGGGGTGATTGCCTTGGGCGTGAGACACACGGGGCCGCAGTCTACCGGGCAGTTCTCGCCCGCGCCGCAGACACCATCGCCACAGTACGGCGAATATCCACAGTCGGTGGGACACGTCGATTGATTCTCGCCCACTTCACAGATGCCATTGCCGCAAGAGGCCGGGCAGTCCGAAGGACAGGTGACGCGCTCGTTCCCATCGCATTCGCCATCGCCGCACTGGTGGCCAAGGCCCGCCTCGGCGGACTGCTGCTCGAGCTTTGCGACGTCCGAGTCGTCGGCTTCCGTCGCGATTCCGCCGCACGCCAACAGGACCAGTGAGGCCACCACGGTGGCCGTCACACCACTCCAACGCTTGCTCATACAGCCTCCTGGAAAAGGAGGCGCGGAGCCTGGTCGTTGCTCTCATGGAAAGGTCTGGCCTTTCCAATTCGTGACATGAGGTCGCGGCTGGTGCAACGCGTTACGAGGCCTGTGAGTCCAATCCGCCCCTGTTGTTTCCCCGTAGAAACTCCACCTGGAGCACGGTGCCTTCGGGACGGTGCGCCCACTCCAGGAAGGATGCGCGGAAGGACTCCACGGCCTCGACCAGCGGGCTGCCCGGCTTCCAGGCCAGCGCGCCCGCATCTTGCGCATCCCGGGTGCTCAGGCCGATGACGAAAGAGCCCTTCGCGGGTGTGGCCTGGAGCGGGCGTACGGAGAGCCGCCGGTCCCCTTCCAGCCGGTACACCAGGGCCGTGAGATGGCCGAGGACCCAGCCCACGGCGACTTCGTGGTCCGCCGCGGAGCGTGCTTCGACGGACAGGCGCAGCCGCGTGGGCAGGTCCTGGGCGGTGTCGACAGGCTGGAACAACGCCTCCCACGAGAGAGTCGTACCCGCCGCGCGGGCCTCCGCCACGAGCGCTCGAGCGCGCATCCACTCATCGCGGAGGACGCGGAACGTGGAGCGCGACACATTGCGCGCCGTGTTCCGCGCGGGTGCGGCCGGGGCGATGACGGGCAGCAGGTCTCGCTTGCCATCCGGACGATAGCGCGCCAGCTCCGGCGTGAGGGCCACGGGCTGTGGCCAGGGCCAGGAGGCGAAGGTCCCGAAGAAGTGGGCGAGCAACTCCGCGTCGGTCTTCACCGTGCCCGGCGCCGCCCTCGTGAAGGCCCACGTCGCGAGCACCGTCCACGACAGCCCTCCGAGATAGCCGAGCGCATGCGAGTAGACGCCCCGGGCCTTGGCCCACGTCTTCACCGCGCGAAGCAGGGTCCGGAAGCGCTCGCGCTGTCCTTCGTCCTTGCCCAGTGTTTCCAGCACGCCTTGCATGTCCGCGAGTCCCAGGACGGAGCGGAGTCCCGCAACATCCAGCTCCTCTCCATGGAGCGACAGCAGCGTCGAGGGCTCGCAAGGAGCCACGCCTTCGGGACGGCTGGCGTAGGACACCTCGAAGCTCACGCCGCCCAATGACAGCTTCACCAGGGGAATGGCGGCATCGGCCACGAATCGCGCGGAGCCCGATGCGGAGGGCGGCTGCTTCTCCAGCTCTCGAAGCAGTGCATGCGCGAAGTCCTCTCGAGAGAGGGTGGCGGGGCCAATGGCCACCGCGTCCACGTCGCTGTCCGGTCCATCCGTGCCGAGCAGCGATGAGCCATAGGGATGCAGCGTGGTGCCCACGCGTTCGCAGAGTTCCTTCAGGTCTTTCACCGCCTGGAGTCTGGACGCACGTGACGCATCGGTCGCTTGGGCGCACAGGGTCGCGAGCACCGCGCGCAGCGGGGTGTCTTCCTGCCCGGCCGCCGCCTGAGACTCAGAGAGCCCTGGTCGCCGGGACGGGGCGGATGCTCCCAGGGGAATGCGCCGCACGACTTCGAACGGGGTATCGCCCTTGCGACGGATGATGCAGACCTCGCTCACGCGGAAGCTCACTGGACGCCAGCCTCGCGCCCACGAGGAAAGGGTCCGTTCGAGTTCCACGTCCCCCGTGCGTGGGAGCTGTCCCACGGAGAGGTGCGGTGTGAATCCGTGGGTTGGGGGCGCGCACTCGGGCACGGCCGCCACAAGCTTCGCGTGCAGGGCCGCCAGCGCGTCTTCGGGCTGGGTGTCCGGCCGGAGCCAGGCCGTCGCATTGGCTCGGTGCTCGAAGTGGGCGAAAGAGGAGAGCGTCACGTCGAAGGGCTCGATGTCTCGGAGCGTCTCCGCGAGCACCGCCTCGGCGGTGTCGAAGTCCTCTTCCGGGAGGAAGGGGTAGAGCAGCGTGACGTGTGGCATCCACCGCTCGAACTTCGCGTCGTGCTTCTTGCGCAAGGCCTGGATGGGCGGCCACGCGGCCTCGGGTGGAATGAGCACCACGGCCGTGTGATGGACCCGTCGCTCCGCTCCCGGGAAGGTGCTGGGCCGCGAGGAAACCTCACGCGCCAGAACACAGCGGACTCCGAAGTGGTCGGAGGCAAAGAGCGCGTCTCCCAAAGGAGTCGGAGGCCCGGCCAGCGGGGCCTCGCCGAAGAGGCCAACGGCCTCCGGAACGAGTCGACCCGATGGAGACTTCACCAGCACGCGGTCCGGTCGTTGGAGTCGACCGGAGACGGTGGTGAGCGCGGCCAGCGGATTGAGCAGGGGGTTGTAGGTCTCCCCGGTCTCCGAGGGCCGCAAGGTAGGCCACGCATCCACGAAGCCCGCCCGTGTGAAGGTGTCCGCCTCCTGCTCTCCCTCTCCGAAGTTGAAGTCACCGGCCAGCACGATGTCCGGTGCCCCGCCTTCTGCCGATGCCGTCAGCTCGCGAGCCCAGTCGACGAGCGCCTGGACCTGCATGCCTCGCGCGGCGGCGCCGGACGCATCCCGGTTGCTCGTGAGGTGCGGCGTGGCCACCCACAGCGAAGTGCCCGCCACCCGCAGCTCGCCGGCGATGATGCGCTTGTCCCGGGAGAAGACGCGCTGCCACACCGAGGCGAAAGGCACTCGCGACAGGAGCACCTGGCCATAGGTCTCCACCGTGTTCGTCTCCGGGCCGTCCGACACCCAGTAGTGCTCACGCACCCACGGCTCATCGAGCAGGGCCTGCAGGAAGGAGGTGGTGACTTCCTGGAGGGCGATGACGTCCGCATCCGTCTCGCGCAACAGGTTCATCGTCGCCGGAGTCCTGCGTTCGGTCTCCAGCTTCTCCGCGTCATACAAGTCGAAGAGGACGTTGAACGTGACGACGGTGAGCACGTCCGGTGTCGCTGCCACCTCGTTCGGGGAGGGCGACACCTTCCTCCATTCCTCCGCGCGCGTGTCGTAGCGATAGGAGGGGAGGGGTGTGAAGCCAGGAGCCGCGCTCGCGCGACGCGGTGCGGGCGCGGGCTCCTCGGTAGGGGACGCGGTGTGACTCAGCCGGTCGATGCGTTCCTTGCGGTCCCACATCACCTCGCGGCCACGCTTGAAGTACCAGACGCGGTGCCACGGAATCTCACCGTCTGGGACGAAGGCCTCGAAGGGCATCTCCTCCAGGGCCTCGCCGTGCGCGTCGTAGCCGATGACGAACTCGCGAGCCTCCAGGCGAGGGTCCCACCGGATGCGGTGATACACCTCGCGGCTCGTCGTGAAGCGTTCCTGGGACATGGCGAGCACTCACAAGAGAAGGGGAGACTTCCGCCGACTACATCTGAGGCTTCGGAGAGAGGCCAGCGGACGCGTCGCACCTGACGCCACGCCGCCGGCCCGGCTGACAGTCTGCTTCAGGTCGGACTCACCCCCGCCACCAGATAGAAGCGGAACTCCCCGGAGTTGACTCCGTAGGCGGCGTCCACTCCCACCAGGGGCAGCACGAGGTTGCGCAGATAGAGCCGCAACCCCGCGCCCAGGCCCTGCGCCAGGGTGGCGCCCTTCAGTCCGCTCTGGCTGTCGGGCAGGTAGCCGCGCACCACTCGCCCATTCACGTCCCGCAGCTCGCCGTCCGAGGGCAGCTCCCTCCACGCCATCAGCCCCGTGTCGGAGAAGCCCACGCCCCGGAAGGACAGGGAGCGGATGGTGAAGAGGGGGAAGTGATACTCGGCGGTGAAGGACAGCCGGGTGTCGCCTCGGAACTGACGGTGGACGAAGCCCCGCAGGCCGTTGCCTCCCATCACCAGTTCCTGGTGGAAGGGCAGGTCCACGCCCGCGGCGGCTTCACCGCGCAGCACCAGGTTGTGCTCTTCGAACAGGCGCAGGCCATGGCGGTACAACAACCCGAAGCGCCGGTAGCGGAAGTCGCTCCACACGCCGGGGTTGGACACCTCGTAGGAGGCCTCCAGGTTGAGGCCCTCCATCACCGCGTGGAGGTTCTGCCGGGTGTCGATCCCCACCATCAGGCGCAGGGAGGTATCTCGCTGCGAGGGTCCGATGGAGAACGCGGGCGTGGTGACCTCCTTCTCCGGGTCCGGGGACTTCGCGTCGATGCTCATCAGCCGGTACTTCACGGCGGCGCGCACGCGCTCGAAGAGCATCACCCCCAGCTCGCTCGAGATGGACGCCGAGTTGAGCCGCGTGCGCCGAACGACGACCGGGTCCTCCTGGCCCGCTCCTGGCTGGTACTCGTCCATGCGGTCGCTGCGAAGCTGGCCCTCCAGGCTGAACCGCAGCTGCGGCAACCCAAAGAGGTTCGGGTCCAGGTAGCCGGCGAAGATGCCGCTCTCCGCCGTGCTCACCTGCGCGGCCGTCGCGAACTTCTTGGCCCGGCCCCAGAGGTTGTTCTCCGCGTACAGCAGGCCGCCGCCGATGTTGTCCGAGGACAGCGCGAACGTGGGCGCCACCACCCAGGACGCCTTGTCCTCCACCTCCAGGATGAGGCGCACACGGTTGGGGGCCGTGGGCTCCAGGCTCACCTTCACCTCCTGGAACAGGCCGGTGGCGACCAGCCGCCGCTCCACCTTGTCCAGCTCCTCGAAGGTGATTTCGTCGCCGGTGTCGATGCGCGAAAAGGAGCGCACCGTCTCCGGCAGTGTCTTCTCGGGGCCTCGCACCGCCACCTCGTCCACCACCTGCCCCGGACCCTGCGCGTCCGCCCGCCCCGACAACAGGGCGATTCCCAGCGCCGCGCACCACTTCACCACACGTCTGCTCATGACTCGTCGCACGTCCCGTGACTGCTCGGGGCCGCCGGCCTGGACCCATGGAGGCCCACCCTACCGCCCCCCGCGCCTCGTGGGGCCACGGACTGTGGGCAAGGAACTTCCGCGAAACATTTGCTATGCCTGACCCCAGGAAGCCCTGGGACCCCCGGGGCGCCGACCCGATGACCGGTATTTTTCGTCAGCTGCGGCGCCGACGTCTCATGCGTCGGCCCTTTCCTACCGACTGGCTCGGCTACCTCGACGCGCGAGTGCCCTTCTTCGCCACGCTGTCTCCCGCGCTGCGCGACGACTTCCTCGCCAAGCTGAAGGTCTTCGCCTGGGAGAAGGAGTTCATCGGGGCCGGGGGACTGGAACTCACCGACGAGATTCGCGTCGTCGTGTCCGCCACCGCCGTGCAGCTCGTGGTGCACCTGGACCTGGCCTATTACGACCGGCTGCGCGAAGTCATCGTCTACCCCGATGCCTTCCTGCTGCCAGACCGCACCGGTGTGGTGCTGGGCGAGGCCAAGAACTGGGGCTCCGTCATCCTCTCCTGGGCCGCGGTTCTCGGGGGCCTGCGCAATCCGGACGACGGCCACGACACCGCCACGCACGAGTTCGCCCACGTCCTGGACCGGGCGGACGGGGCCTTCGACGGGACGCCGAAGCTGCGCAGCTATTCGCACTACCGGACCTGGGCCTCGGTGATGAGCGAGCACTACCATGGGCTCCAGGAGGGACGCCCCCGGGAGCGCCAGGTGTTGGATGACTACGGCGCCGTCAACGAGGCGGAGTTCTTCGCGGTGGCCACCGAGAACTTCTTCGAGCGACCCACGCGGATGCGCGAGAAGACGCCGGATTTGTATGAAGAGCTGAAGCGTTTCTACGGCTGGGACCCGGCCTCGGGCACCTGAGTCCGCGCGCGGCCCGCCCCGCTGTGGTAGGCGCGATATCCAGCACCCGCAGGAGAGACTCGCAATGTCCGCACCCGCTGCGCCCTCGGTGTCCATGTTCGTCGAGCTGGAGCGCGAAGCCTGGCGGGCGCTGCGCGCGTCCACGCCGCTGACGCTCACGACGGAGGACCTGGACGGTCTGCGGGGGCTGGGTGAGCACCTGGACCTGGAGGAGGTCTCCGACGTCTACCTGCCCCTGTCCCGGCTGCTCAATCTCCAGGTGGCCGCGGCCCAGCGGCTGTGGATGGAGCAGCAGGCGTTCCTGGGGGGCTCCACCAGCAAGGTGCCGTTCATCATCGCCATCGCCGGCAGCGTGGCGGTGGGCAAGAGCACCACGGCCCGCATCCTCCAGGCGCTGCTCGGCCGGTGGCCGGACCATCCTCGCGTGGAGTTGGTCACCACGGACGGCTTCCTCTTTCCCAACCGCGTCCTCACCGAGCGTGGGCTGATGAAGCGCAAGGGCTTTCCGGAGAGCTATGACCGGCGCGCGCTGGTGCGCCTGCTCGCGGAGCTGAAGGCGGGACGTCCAGAGGTGTCGGCGCCGGTCTACTCGCACCTCGTCTACGACGTGGTGCCCGACGAGGCGAAGGTCATCCGCCAGCCCGACATCCTCATCCTGGAAGGGCTCAACGTGCTCCAGTCCGGCGCCACCGGACAGCGGGTGCCGCACACCTTCCTGTCGGACTTCTTCGACTTCTCCATCTACGTGGATGCGAGCGAGCAGGACATCCGCCGCTGGTATGTCGACCGCTTCCTGCGGCTCCAGCAGACGGCGTTTCGCGACGAGCGCAGCTACTTCCGCCGCTTCTCCGACCTGACGAAGGACGAGGCGGTGACGATGGCCGAGTCCGTGTGGGGCGACATCAATGGCCCCAACCTGGCGCAGAACATCGCGCCCACTCGCTCGCGCGCCCGGCTCATCCTGCTCAAGGGACCGGACCACAAGGTGAAGCGCGTGCGGTTGCGCAAGCTGTAGTCCGCCCGTGTCAGCGCGCGGTGGAGGGACCGCGGTTGGCGAGCGGTTGTACCCGGGGTGTATGTCTGGGACATTTCAGCGACACATTGGGAGTCACCGCATGCCCCTCCCTTCGATTCGCCGTACGGTCCGCTCAGTGATGGTGCTTGCGCTGTCCCTTCTGTCCGGTCCGAGTCTCGCGGCGGACGCGGGCTCCGACGGGCGTCCGGCGGGCTTCGAGTGCCCGGTGCGAGTGGACGGCACCGAACACCTCCTCCGGGTCGCTGACGCGGAGCCTCCAGCAACGGCATCCCCTTGAGCTTCAGGGGGCGCGAAAACCACGGCGCCTGTCACACGTAGCGTGAGGCGCTCCAGTCGCGCGTGAACGAGGCGTTGCTCAGCGTCGGGGGCGGCGGACCATCTCGATGTGCGGGATGCCGTCCTCGTCGTAGATGTCACCCTCGGCGACGAAGCCGAGGCTTGTGTAGAAGGCCCGCAGGTAGTCCTGCGCGGAGATGCGGATGTCCGCGTCGGGGTAGAGGGCTTCGAGCCGGGTGATGCCTCGCGCCGTCAGCTCTCGTCCCAGTCCACGCCCTCGCGCCCTGGGTGACGTCACCACGCGGCCCAGGCTG
This sequence comes from Myxococcus sp. CA033, assembly GCF_013336625.1. Classification (NCBI taxonomy): domain Bacteria; kingdom Pseudomonadati; phylum Myxococcota; class Myxococcia; order Myxococcales; family Myxococcaceae; genus Myxococcus; species Myxococcus sp. CA033. Next base: position 166,635 of record NZ_JABUMU010000020.1, read on the forward strand.
GAGGCGCCGGGGAACTTCACGTCGGGTGGGAGGATGCGCAGATAGGCTGCGAGGAAGGACTGAGGGCCTGCGTCCTCGAAGGCGAGGAGGTGGAGGGCGCTCCGGTCCAGCCCGTCCACGTCCAGGTAGAGCGACTTCTGCTCCACGATGAACACCTCCTGGCGCAGGGCGAGCACGTCATACAGCTCGTCCAACGTCAGCTCCGAGAACGCCTTCCATTGCCAGTTCGGCATGCGGAAGGCGTCTACCACGGATGCTCGCTCCTTGCGGAGGTTCAGGCGGTGCGGGACTCAGCTCTGGTGTCGTGGGGAATCTCCGACAGCAACACGTTGAGTGCATCCACCTCTTGCCGCACGTGGTCCGGCCGGGACTGGACGATGTCGATGGCGCGCTGGAGCGCGTGCCTCGCGGCGTCGAGCGCCTGGTGCTCGACGTGGAGCCTCGACAGGTCCGTGAGCAGGGGCACCAGATACGGGTGTTTTTCACCGGCGGTCTGCTCGAGTCGACCCACCGACTCCTGAAGCAGGGGATAGGCGACCGGGTGCTGGTGTTCTCCCAGGACGACTGCCGCATGGTGCAGGGCGAGGGCGGCGGCCAGGCGGTCCCGCTCCTCGTCCGTCACGTCCACGGGCGGGGCTGCCTCATGGCCCTGACCCTCCAGCGTGTTCTCCAGGTTCGAAAGCAGCTCGCCGCCCAGCTCGGCCGTGAGCGCTTCGCCATCGGCGAACAGCGTCAGCGCGGACGTGTCTTCGACAGGGCGGTGGCCAGGGAGGCCCGCCACGCGTTCGATGCGCTCGGACGGAGGCGGGTGGGTGTCGTACGCGTCCACGGGGCACGCGAAGAGCTGCGCATGCATGAACGCCTGGAACTCGAGCGGCGTGTCCCGGGCCACCACGTCGATGGTGTGGAACAGGTCCTTCGTGGGCCTTCCCGTGGCGCGCAGCCCCACCGTCACGCTCATTCCGCGCTTGAACGCGTCACTGCCCTCCACCGCCTTCGTCAGCGCGCGAGCGAAGGTGTCGCCGCCATAGGCGAGCGCGGACACCCGGTCCGCGAGCAGCTCCCTGCGGCGTCCGTGCCCGGCGGTGATGCGCAGGTGGACGAAGAAGTACGTGCGCAGGAACCACCACACCGGATTGATGGAGGCCCAGCCCGCCGCCTGGATGGCGTGGAGCATGCGGACCATCTGGATCTGGATGCGACCGATGATGGGAGTCAGCCGCGTCTCGCCATGGGAGAAGTGGCCATACTCGTGCGCGAGGATGGACTTGAGCTCGGAGACCGTGAGCAGTCGCACGACGCCCAGCCCCAGTTGGAGGACTCGCTCACCACGTCCCAGCAGCACCCTCAGCCGTCCTCCTCGCTCACTCACGCCGATTCCCGTGCCCGCGTCGATGAGGACGCGGTCCACCTTGCGCGACTTCGCGACGTCCGCCACTTCCTCCAGCGCGGCGAAGAGGCGCGGGGCCTCCTCGCGTTTCAGCGCGCGGCCTTCGTCTGGCTGGGTGTCACGGAAGAACAGGCCCCGGAAGATGCCGATGATTCCACCGAGGCAGGCAATCACCCCGATGAACAGGAGCTTCACCGGGATGACGGGCATCATGGCCATGGCGAGGAGCAGTCCTCCGAACACGGCCAGGGTCAGCACCACCATCATCGGCACGGCGACGTAGAACAGCAGGGACGAGAACCAGAGCACCGCGATGTAGAGCCGGTCCACCAGTCGCTCGCTCGCGGTCTGTTCCTCGCGCAGCAGGTGCAGGTCGCTCGCCTGGAGCCGGCCCAACTGCGCCGAGGACAACGCTCGGCCCGCGAGCCAGGAGAGCAGCAGCCCCAACCCCAGGAACAGCGCCATCCCGAGGGGAATCCCCACCAGCAGCCACCCCCTGCGCCGGTCCTCGAACCGCTCCTCGACGACCCGCAGCAGTCCCTGGGTGGCGCCCAGTTCACGGGCTCGCCGGGCCGCTTCCCGCGCGGCCTCGTTGTCTCCCCGGGTCTCCAGAATCACGGCGAGCAGCGCATGTCCCTCGCCATTCCAGGGCGCGAGCGCCGTCAGTCGCCGTGCATGGGCCAGCGCACCCTCGACCTCGCCCGCCTCAAGGGAGCGAATCCCCGCGTCGAAGAGCGACTCCGGGTCGTGAGCGTTCACGCCGTGCTCCGACGACATCCCCAGGCGCGCTTCCTCCATGGCCGACAGGTGCCGTCGGACGGCGTCGAGCTGACCTTCGACCTCCTCGCGATGCCTCGGGTCGATGCCGCGCGCGAGGGCCTGACTCAGCGCCGTCTCGGCCTCGGCGAAATGGCCCCGCTTGAGGCGCAGCCGCCCGTGGAGCCAGTGCGTCGCGGGATGCTTGGGTGCATCCGCGAGCAAGCGGTGGAAGTTGCGCAACGCCTCTTCCGGCTGGTCGTTCCGCAAGGCCGCGTCAGCCTGCTCATACGCGGCCTGAAGCCCGGGGGCGCCGTGGAAAGGGGGCTGCTCGGTCGCCGAGGCCGGAGCCTGGGAGGCGAAGAACAGGACAAGAACCAACGCGTACATGTACTTCCTCGGAACTGGCCCCTGATGCCCACTCTAACACGGGCGCCGAGCAGAGGCCCGACCGCCGGCCTGGCCCGCGAGGTGGGCGTCGCGGTGGGGGCCCGACAGGGAGTCTGGGCAAGCCGCCGGGGAGGCCATTATACCTAGGCCGCCATGACCCCTCTGTCGCAGACGTCGCCCGTTCCCGGGGCCGCCCAGGATGTGGACGCCTTGGTTTCGTTGCTGCGCGGACGGCGCACCGTGGTGCTCACCGGCGCGGGTTGCAGCACCGAGTCAGGCATCCCGGACTATCGCGGGCCGGGCACGCGGGCCCGGGCGCGCAATCCCATCCAGCACCGGGAGTTCCTCCAGCGCCCCGAGGTGCGGGCCCGCTACTGGGCCCGGAGTCTGCTCGGCTGGCCCCGCTTCGCTTCCGCCCACCCGAACCCCGCTCACCGGGCGCTGGCCGCGCTGGAGCAGGGTGGACATGTCCCCGGCCTCATCACCCAGAACGTGGACCGGTTGCACCACGCCGCGGGCAGCTCGCGCGTCATCGAGTTGCACGGCGCGCTGGCTCGCGTGCGCTGTCTGGACTGTGGAGCGCAGGAGGCGCGTGTCGACCTGCAGGCGCGACTGCTGGCGCTCAACCCGGACTTCTCCCACCAGGTGCTGGAGCTTCGGCCGGACGGTGACGCGGAGCTGTCGTCGGAGGCGCTCCAGTCCTTCCAGGTGCCCGCTTGCGTGCGCTGTGGCGGGACGCTGAAGCCGGACGTGGTGTTCTTCGGCGACAACGTGCCCGCGCCCACGGTGACGGAGGCGTTCGCCTTGCTGGAAGAAGGGGACGCGCTGCTGGTGGTGGGCTCGTCGCTCGCCATCTACTCCGGCTATCGCTTTCTCGTCCGCGCCGCGGAGCGCCACGTGCCCATCGCCATCCTCAACCTGGGCGAGTGTCGTGGCGTGGAGCTGGCGGACCTTCGCGTGGAAGCGAGCGCTGGAGACGTGCTGCCCAGGCTCGCCGAGGCGCTGGCGCGAAGCTGAGCGCGTCGTCACCCGTCAGGGCAGGCGCACGTGCGTGGTGAGGTGGTCCACGAAGGCGCGCACGCGCGCGGGCAGGTGTCCGCCCTGGCTGAGGAAGAGGGCATGGATGACCTCCGTGTCGCCGGGGTTGTACTCCTCCAGCACGGCCACGAGGCGGCCTTCGTCCAGGTCGTCCTTCACCTGGAAGCGCGCCAGCCGTGCCAGACCCACTCCGGCCAGCACCAGTTGTCGCAGCGCTTCACCGTCGCTCGCCTGGATGTTGCCGACCGGGGACAGCGAGAGCTGCGAGGAGGACTCCGTCAGGGGCCAGCCCTCGATGGCGCGCGCGTAGCTGAAGCCCAGCCGGTTGTGTGACGCCAACTCGCCCGGAGTCTTCGGCACGCCCTGGCGCTTCAGGTAGTCCGGCGAGCCGACGATGACCATCCGCGTCTCACCGAGCCTGCGCGCGGTGAGCTGGGAGTCCTTGAGCTGCCCGTGGCGAATGGCCACATCCGTGCGGTCATCGAGCAGGTCGATGAGCTTGTCCGTCAGCGTGAGGTCCACCGTCACCGACGGATATCGGGCGAAGAAGCCGGGGAGCAGGGGGATGAGGATGCAGCGCCCGAAGGCCGGGTTGGTGTTGATGCGCAGTCGCCCACTGGGCTCGTCGCTCGCGGCGGCACCGCGCTCCGCCTCGTCGAGTTCACCCAGGATTCGCACGCTGCGTTCATAGAAGCCGCAGCCTTCCGGCGTGAGCTGGAGCGCGCGCGTGGAGCGATTGACCAGCCGAGCCCCCAACCGCTGCTCCAGCCGGGCCACCAGCTTGCTCACCGCGGAGGGGGTCATCCGGAAGGCTCGCGCCGCGGCGGAGAAGCCTCCCAGCTCCACCACCTTCACGAAGACTTCCATCTCTCCGAAGCGATTGACGTCCAGGCGAGCCATGGTGAGCCGAACTCACAAGTCCTATTCCGCACGTCGCTCTACCGCAGCGAATTCGCCCCGTCCATACAAGGCCCCATCCAACTTCTTCACGGGAGGGCCGCGAATCATGCCGCTGGCCTTGTTCGCATTGACCGCGGGCGCCTTTGGAATCGGCGTCACGGAGTTCGTCATCATGGGCTTGTTACTGGAGGTGGGCACGGACCTGGGGGTCTCCATCTCCACGGCGGGCCTGCTCATCTCCGGCTACGCACTGGGCGTCGTGGCCGGCGCCCCGGTGCTCACCGTGTTGACGGGGCGCTGGTCCCGCAAGCACGTGCTGCTGGGGTTGATGGTCATCTTCACGCTGGGCAACATCGGCTGCGCGCTGGCGCCCACCTACGGCACGCTGATGGCCGCGCGGGTGTTGACCGCGCTCTCCCACGGCACGTTCTTCGGCGTAGGCTCCGTGGTGGCCACGGGCCTGGTGCCGGTGGACAAGCGCGCGTCGGCCATCGCCATCATGTTCACCGGCCTGACGGTGGCGAACATCCTCGGTGTGCCGCTGGGCACGTGGCTGGGGCAGTCGCTCGGATGGCGCTCGACGTTCTGGGCCGTGGCGCTGATTGGCCTGCTCGCCGTGGCGGTGATTGCGCTGTTCGTGCCGCGTGACGAGGCGTCGCAAGAGGCGAACGACTGGCGCGCTGATTTGAGGGCCCTGGGACGGCGGCCGGTGTTGCTGGGACTGTTGACGACGGTGCTCGGCTTCGCCGGGGTGTTCACCGTGTTCACCTTCATCGCGCCCATCCTGACGCGGCTCAGCGGCTTCTCACCGACGGCGGTGTCTCCCATCCTGCTCGTCTTCGGCGGTGGGCTGGTGGTGGGCAACCTCGTGGGCGGCAAGCTCGCGGACCGGCGGCTGGTGCCGTCCATCCTCGGCAGCCTCGCGGTGCTGGCGCTGGTGCTGTTCGGGATGACGTTCGTCCTGCATGACCGCGTCCTCACGGTCATCGCCATCGGCCTCTTCGGCGCCGCCGCGTTCGCCACGGTGCCGCCCCTTCAGATGTGGGTGCTGGAGAAGGCCGAAGGGGCCGGTCAGAGCCTCGCGTCGAGCCTCAACATCGGAGCCTTCAACCTGGGCAACGCGCTGGGTGCCTGGTTCGGTGGCGTCATCATCGACCGCGGCCCGGGCCTGGGCGCCGTCACGTGGGTGTCGGCGCTGGTGCCGGTGTCCGCCATCTTCATCGTCCTCCTGGCGCTGCGCCTGGAGTCCCGCGAGCGCCGCCTCGGCGCTCCCAACGAACGAATGCTGCAAGGAGGAGTGTCATGAGCACGGTCAACAAGGTCGCCCTCGTGGTGGGCGCGCAGGGTGTCATCGGTCGCAACCTCATCGAGCACCTCGAGTCGCTGGGTGACTGGGAGGTCATCGGCCTGTCCCGGCGAGGCGGCCCGTCCTCCGAGCGCGTGCGGCACGTGCAGGTGGACCTGCTCGACGCGGAAGACTGCCGCGTGAAGCTGGCGAACCTGGGCCATGTGACGCACATCTTCTACGCCGCGTACCAGGAGCGGCCGACGTGGGCGGAGCTCGTCGCGCCCAACCTGGCGATGCTCGTCAACGTCGTGGATGCCATCGAGCCGGTGGCCGCGGGCCTGCGCCACGTCAGTCTCATGCAGGGCTACAAGGTCTACGGCGCGCACCTGGGGCCCTTCAAGACGCCGGCCCGGGAGACAGACCCGGACCACATGCCGCCCGAGTTCAACGTGGACCAGCAGCGCTTCCTGGAGCAGCGGCAGAAGGGCAAGGCGTGGACGTGGACCGCGCTGCGTCCGTCGGTGGTGGGCGGCGTCGCGCTCGGAAACCCGATGAACCTGGCCCTGGTGATTGCCGTCTATGCGTCCATCTCCAAGGAGCTGGGGCTGCCGCTGCGCTTCCCTGGCAAGCCCGGTGCGTATCACTCGCTGCTGGAGATGACCGACGCGGGGCTGCTCGCGAAGGCGACGGTGTGGGCGGCGACGGATGCGCGCTGCGCGAACCAGGCGTTCAACATCAACAACGGCGACCTGTTCCGCTGGAGCGAGCTGTGGCCGAAGATTGCCCGCTACTTCGGGCTGGAAGTCGCGCCTCCGCTGCAGATGTCGCTCGACGTCGTCATGGCGGACAAGGCGCCGCTCTGGAAGGCGATGACGGAGAAGCACGGGCTGGCGGGCCACTCCTACCAGGACGTGTCCTCCTGGCGCTTCGGCGACTTCGTCTTCTCGTGGGACTACGACATGTTCGCCGACGGCACCAAGGCGCGGCGCTTCGGCTTCCACGAGTTCGTCGACACCGAGGCGATGTTCCTGCGCCTCTTCGATGACTTCCGCCGCGCGAAGGTCATTCCCTGATTCCTCGGGGTGGCGCTTCTGGAGTTGAGCGGGCCTGGGGGGTGGGGAACAATCCAGGGATGGCTCACGGCGACGGAATGCAACAGGTCATCGGCTTCATCCTGGAGCTGGACAAGCTCAAGGGTGTCACGCGCAAGGTCAAACCGTTGGGCCTTGCTCGCTACGAGAACTCCGCGGAGCACAGCTGGCAATTGGCCATGCTGGCCCTCTCCCTGTCCCACCATGCTCCACCTGGGATTGACCAGGACCGCGTGGTTCGGATGCTGCTGGTGCATGACGTGGGCGAAATCGACACCGGCGACACGCTGGCGTTCGTGGAGGGCGGGTGGAAGGAGCGCAAGGCGGCGGAGCTGGCCGCGGTGGAGCGCATCTTCGGTTTGTTGCCCGCGCCCCAGGGCCCTGCATTCCTCGCGCTCTGGAAGGAGTTCGAGCAGGCGGAGACTCCCGAGTCCCGGTACGCGAACGCGGTGGACCGTGCGATGCCGGTGTTGCTGAACCTCTCCAACGAGGGACAGAGCTGGCGGGAGAACGGCATCAGCCACGCGAGGGTGGTGGCCCGCATCGCGCCCCCCATCCAGGCGGGGTGCCCCGCCCTGTGGGAGTACCTGGAGGGCCGTCTGGAAGAGGCCCGCCAGCGTGGCTGGTTCGGCGCGTGAGTGAGCGCGTCGCTCAGGCGGCTTGAGGTGTGCGGGACGGAGGCGCGGGGACGTGCCCCGCCCGCACCAGATAGTCGCCGAAGCCCTCACCCTGCTGTCGCTCGCTCGCATACGCCGCGAACAGTGGCTCCAGCACTGAGAGGATGGTCGCCTCGTCGATGTTCTCCCGGACCAGTCGGTTGAGGCGCTGGCCCCGGGCATCCCCGCCCAGGTGGAGGTTGTAGCGACCGGGGGCCTTGCCCACGAGGCCAATCTCCGCGAGGTAGGGGCGCGCGCAGCCGTTGGGGCAGCCGGTGATGCGCAGCAGGATGTTGGCGTCCTGGAGGCCATGTGCCTGAAGGCGGCCCTCCACGCGCTCCACGAAGGTCGGCAGGTAGCGCTCCGCCTCGGCCATGGCGAGGGCGCACGTGGGCAGGGCCACGCAGGCGAGCGCGTTGCGCCGCAGCGGACTGGCGGTCCGGAAGCTCTCCAGTCCATGGGCCCGGACGAGCGCGTCGATGTGCTCCTTGGACTCCGGGGGCACTCCCGCGATGACGAGGTTCTGATTGGGGGTCAGCCGGAAGTCGCCGGCATGCACCTGGGCAATCTCGCGCAGCCCCGTGAGGTGGAGCGCGCCGGGCCGGTCCGCCACGCGGCCACTGTCCAGATGCAACGTCAGGTGCCAGCGCCCGTCGTGGCCCTCCCTCCAGCCGAAGCGGTCTCCGTTGTGCTCGAAGGTGAAGGGCCGCGTGGGCTCCAGCTTGAAGCCGAGGCGGCGCTCCAGTTCCTCGGTGAACCAGGCGACGCCCCGGTCCTCCAGGACGTACTTCAGGCGCGCGCGCTTGCGGTTGCCCCGGTCTCCGTAGTCACGATGAATCTTCAGCACCTCCTCGGCCACCGCGAGCATCTGTTCGGGAGGCACGAAGCCCAGCACATCCGCCAGCCGGGGAAAGGTGTTGGCGTCACCGTGGGTCGCGCCCAGGCCGCCGCCCACCGCGACGTTGAAACCCTGGAGGACGCCGTCCTCGATGATGGCGATGTAGCCCAGGTCCTGCGCGAACAGGTCCACGTCGTTCTCGGGCGGCACCGCGACGGCGGCCTTGAACTTCCGGGGCAGGTAGGTGGCGCCGTACAGGGGCTCCTCCTCGCCGCCGGCCACCTTCTCCTCGTCCAACCAGAGCTCGTAGTACGCGCGAGTCTTGGGCAGCAGGTGCTCGGACAGGCGCACCGCCCAGCCGTACACCACTTCATGCACACGGGTGTCCACCGGGTTGGGATTGCACAGCACGTTGCGGTTGACGTCGCCGCATGCGGCCAGCGTGTCGATGAGGGCGGCGTTGATGCGCGCAATCGTCGGCTTGAGGTCGCCCTTGAGGATGCCGTGCAGTTGGAAGGCCTGCCGCGTGGTGATTCGCAGGGTGCCGTTGGCGTGCTCTCGCGCCAGCCCGTCCATGACGAGCCACTGCGCGGCGGTGCAGACGCCCCCGGGGAGCCGGGTGCGCAGCATGAAGCTGTAGTCCGGCTCCAGCTTCTGCTGGCGACGCTCCTCGCGGAGGTCCCGGTCGTCCTGCTGGTAGCTGCCGTGGAACTTGATGAGGCTGGTGTCCGGCGTGGAGATGGCGCCCGTCACCGGGTCCGCCAGGCTCTCCGCCAGCGTTCCGCGCAGAAGGCGGCTGTTCGCCTTGATGTGCTCCACTTCGGAGAGGGGCTTGGGCTGGGTGCTCATGTCATTGCTCACAGTCAGAAGGATTCAGTAGACGTCACGCAGGTAGCGCCGCTCGTCACGCAGCGTCTTGAGCCAGTCCTCGGCGTCCTCTCGGCCGCGGCCACCGTGCTCGGCGATGACGTCCACCAGGGCCGCGTGGACATCCGGTGCCATGCGCTGGGCATCGCCGCACACGTAGAGGTGGGCGCCGCCTTCCAGCCAGGTGTAGAGCTCCTTGCCCGCCTCACGCAGCCGGTGCTGGACGTAGACCTTCGCCGCCGTGTCGCGAGAGAAGGCGAGCGAGAGCTTGTGGAGCGTCTTCTTCTTCAACGCCTCCTGCCACTCCGACTGGTAGAGGAACTGGCTGCGGAAGTGCTGCTCTCCGAAGAACAGCCAGTTGCGTCCGCGCGCGCCGACCTCCGCGCGCTCCTGCACGAAGGCCCGGAAGGGCGCCACGCCCGTGCCGGGGCCAATCATCACCACGTCCCGGTCCGTGTCCTCCGGCAGCCGGAAGCGCTCGTTGCGCTCCACGAAGACCCGCACCGAGTCCGCGTCCGCCCCTCGCGTGGACAGATGGGACGACGCGGCGCCGAGGTGGCGCTCGCCAAAGGCCGTGTAGTCGACCACCGCCACCGTGAGGTGTGCCTCCTCGCCCACGCGCTTGGGACTGGAGGCAATCGAGTACAGCCGGGGCGTCTGCTTGCGCAACGCGAGGACCAGTTCCTTCGCGCTCCATGGCGCGGGGTGCTGGCGAAGCACGTCGATGACCTGATGACTCTTCAGCAGCGCGCGGAAGGCCTCCGCGCCCGTGGGCGTCAGCACGGACTGGAGCGCGGTGCTCGCGCCGAGCGTGGCGTGTCGCTCCAGGAAGGGCCGGCTCAGACGCGTCAGCTCCAGTCCCTCCGAGAGCCACACCGCCAGCGGGAGTGTCTTCCCGTCGCGCGTCACCGGCTCCGCGCCATCCAGTCGCTGTTGCCTCAAGACGGCGTCCACCAGCTCCGGTGGATTGGGTGCCCACACCCCCAACGCGTCGCCCGGCGCGTATTCCAGGCCGGAGCCTTCGAGGGAGATTTCAACGTGGCGGACGTCCTTGAGCGCGCCTCGTCCGGTGATGCGCTGGTTGACCAGCACGGTCGCGGAGAAGGGGGCCTCCTTGCCCACGGTGGGTGTCGCCGTGGCGCCTCTCAGCGGGACGATGGTGGCGACGGAGGGCGTGCGCGGTTCGAGCGCCTCGCGAGCGCGACCAAGCGTCTGGTCCAACCAGCCCGTGGCGATGGGCTCGAAGTCCAGGTCGCAGTCGGCGCGCTCCACCAGTCGCGTGGCACCCAGCTCCGCCAGTCGCGCGTCGAGTGCCCGCCCCACTTCGCAGAACTTCGGATAGCTGGTGTCCCCGAGTCCGAGCACCGCGTAGCTCAGGCCCTCCAGTCGGGGAGCGCGCTTGCCCAGCAGGTGCTCGCAGAACCCACGCGCGTCGTCGGGAGGGTCTCCGTCTCCTTGCGTGCTGATGACCACGGCCAGCAGCTTCTCGCGTGCCAGCTCTCGCACCGGGTACTCACTGGCCCGGATGATGCGCACGGGAAGGCCCGCGCTCTCCGTCTGGTGCTTGAGTCGCTCGGCGATCAGCCGGCTGTTTCCCGTCTGCGTGCCGTAGACGATGGTGAGGGGCGCGGCGGGTGTCGCCGTGGGAGCCATGGCGACGGACGCCGCCGTGGAGACCGCACCGGGGCGTGCCGCGAGGCCCGCGGCGTAACCACTCAGCCAATGAAGCGCCGTCGGGTCCAGCCCCGCCACCAGCTCCAGCAGCAACGTGCCCTTCTCCGCGCCCAGCAATGCGCCGATGAAAGGAGGCGGGGACAAGGTGAGATTGCCTGGGGAGGAGGCGCTCATGTCGCGTCCTCCCGTGGGGCGGTGAGGCGTCGCGCCCACTGCTCCGGGGCCTCCGCGTCGTCCAGCTCCCACCAGCCCGTGCCCGCGTCATGGGCTTCCTCTCGCAGCGCACGCCGGACCTGGGGCGCCTCCGCGTAGACGAGGGCGAACAAGCCCGCGCGCGCCAGGGCCAGGGCCACTTCCACATCCCCGGGCACGGTGGCGACATGGCGGCCCAGGTTGAACAGCTCACGCTCCAGCGCGAACGCGCGACTGGCCGCCTCGGGCGTGGCGGGAAGCAGGACGACGGCGCCGACCTGGCCCAGCCGTCCGTGTCGCTCGGCGCTCGTGACGAGCGACGCACCGGCGCGCGAAGTGGACTCCGCGGGGCCGAGCACCATGCCCGCGCCCACGGTGTCGTGGGTGAGCGCGTCGATGACGATGAAGGCCCCCGTGCGCCGGTTCTCCTGGTACGGGTCGCACAACAGGGGCCGGCGGCACACCAGCCGGACGCGGCCGATGTCGTTGAGCGCCAGCGACTCCGAGGGCACCTCCGAGAGGGTCTCCAGCTCCTTGCGCCAGAGCACACGCTCGAACTGCGCGGGTGCAGTGCGCGTGGTCTGCTTCACCAGGTAGCGGCGAGTCACGTCCAGCGGCTGCTCACCGAACCACACCAGCATCGCGTCCAGGTGTTGTAGCGCCAGGGGCGGCTGGTCCACGTGGGCGAGCAGGTCGCCTCGGCTGGCGTCCACGTCGTCCGTGAGCAGCAGTGTGACGGAGTCCGTCGCGGAGGCTTCCTCCTTGGCGCCGTCGAAGGTGTCGATGGCCTCCACGCGCGTCCTGCGACCCGAGGGGAGCACCTGCACCTCGTCTCCCACGCGCACCGTGCCGGAGGCCACCTGGCCCGCGAGTCCCCGGTAGTCCTGATGGGGCCGCAGCACGTACTGGACGGGGAAGCGGAAGGGCGCGCCGTCGAGCCTTCGCTGGTGAGGAAGCGACTCCAGCCAGCCCAGCAGCGTGCCGCCCTCGTGCCAGGGTGTGCGGGGACTGAGGCGGGTGATGTTGTCGCCCCGGCTGGCGCTGACAGGGAACAGGCGCACGCCCTCGAAGCCCAGCGTGCGCGCGAAGTCCACCAGCTCGGAGCCGATGCGCTCGAACGTCGCGCGCTCGTAGCCCACCAGGTCCATCTTGTTCACCACCACCGCGAGGTAGGGGATGCCCAGCAGCGAGGCGATGTACGCGTGGCGCCGCGTCTGCGGCAGGACGCCGAGTCGCGCGTCCACCAGGATGACGCCCGCGTCCGCCGTGGAGGCACCCGTGGCCATGTTGCGCGTGTACTGAAGGTGTCCTGGCGTGTCGGCGATGATGATCTTCCGCAGCGTCGTGGACAGGTACCGGTACGCCACGTCGATGGTGATGCCCTGCTCTCGCTCGGCGCGCAGGCCGTCGGTGAAGAGGGAGAAGTCCAGCTCCTCCTCGTCACCCGCGCCCGCCGCGGCCTTGAGCCCCTGGGCCAGCAGCTCAGGAGGAAGCTCCGTCCGGGCGGCGGCCCGCTTCGCGCTGGCACGTCGCACCGCGGAGATCTGGTCCTCGAAGAGTCCGTCACACTCGAAGAGGAGTCGGCCGATGAGCGTGGACTTGCCATCGTCCACCGAGCCCACCACCGCGAGCCGCAGCAGCGCCCGGTTGGAGTGCTCGTCGAGGAGTCGTTGGATGTCGGGTTGCGCAACGGCCTGGAGTGCGGTGTCCATCAGAAGTACCCCTCGCGCTTCTTCAGCTCCATGGAGCCTTCTTCGTCGTGGTCGATGAGTCGGCCCTGGCGCTCGGACTGACGTGCGTGGACCATCTCGTGGATGACGGCCTCCACCGTGGTGGCGGATGACTCGATGGCTCCGCTGAGCGGGTAGCAGCCGAGCGTCCGGAAGCGCACCCGCCGGAGCGTGGGCCGCTCCCCGGCGCGCAGGCGCATGCGTTCGTCATCCACCATCAGCAGCGTGCCACCCCGGTCGATGACGGGGCGCTCGGCGGCGAAGTAGAGCGGCACCACCGGGATTTTCTCGCGCAGGACGTAGTGCCAAACGTCCAGCTCCGTCCAGTTGGACAGGGGGAAGACGCGCATGCTCTCGCCCGCGTCCACGCGGCCGTTGAAGAGGTTCCACAGCTCTGGCCGCTGCCGGCGCGGGTCCCACTGGCCATGCTTGTCCCGGAAGGAGAACACGCGCTCCTTGGCGCGGGACTTCTCCTCGTCGCGGCGGGCTCCACCGAAGGCCGCGTCGAAGCCGTGCAGTGCGAGCGCTTCGAGCAGCGCCTGTGTCTTCATCGCGTGCGTGTACTTCTGGCTGCCGTGGTCGAAGGGGTTGATGCCCTCGGCGAGCGCCTTGTGGTTCTGATGGACGAGCAGCCGCAGACCGTGTCGCGCGATGAAGGCGTCGCGAAACGCGTACATGTCCCGGAACTTCCACGTCGTGTCGACATGGAGCAGCGGGAAGGGCAGGGGCGCGGGGTGGAAGGCCTTGCGCGCCAAGTGCAGCAGCACCTGCGAGTCCTTGCCAATGCTGTAGAGCATCACCGGGTTGGCGAACTCCGCCACCGTCTCGCGGAGGATGTGGATGCTCTCCGCTTCCAGCTCCTCCAGATGCGTGGAGCGTGCGTGGGTCGTGTCAGTCATGTCCCGCCTCCGCGAACCGGGGGACGGAGTCTCCCGTCGCCGTGTGATTCCTCGCCGCGAGCGAAGGGAGCCGAGCGCGCAGCGCGACGACTTCGCCCACCACCAGCAGCGAGGGAGAGCCCAGTCCGGCCTTGCGCGCCTCCTGGGCGACGGTGCCCAGGGTGGCCTCCACCACGCGCTGGTGTTCCCAGGTGCCTGCTTCCACCAGGGCGGCGGGCGTGGAGGCCGCGCGACCCGCGGTGACCAGGGCCGCCGTCGTCTCCTCCAGGCGGTTTCCCGCCATGAACAGCACCAGCGTCTGGGCGCGTGCGAGGAAGCCCCAGTCGGGCGCTCCCCCCGCGCGGAACGCCGTGGCGAAGGTCACCTCGCCGGACATGTCCCGATGGGTGACGGGAATACCCGCCGAGGCGGGCACCGCGATGCCCGAGGAGATGCCGGGCACCACCTCGTAGGGAATGCGCGCGGCCTCCAGCGCCAGGGCCTCCTCCCCGCCGCGACCGAAGACGAACGGGTCTCCGCCCTTGAGGCGAACCACGGTGCGGCCGAGCCGTGCCTGGGCGATGAGCACCGCGTGGATGGCCTCCTGTTGTACCGACTCGCCCCCACCTTCCTTGCCCACGTAGATGAGCCGGGCGTGCGGACGCGCGTGCTCCAGCACTCCGGGGTGGATGAGCCGGTCATGCACCACCGTGTCCGCCTCTCGCAGCAAGCGCGCCGCGCGCAGCGTGAGCAGCTCTGGATCTCCAGGGCCCGCACCCACCAGGTACACGCGCCCTCTCGACGACTCCTTCATGTGAACTCTCCAGACGACTTGAAGGTCTTCAGTTCCGAGCGAAGCCGAGCCACCGCGGCCCCTCGCTCACCGCGCGCGAGCAGAGCGCCAGGCTCTCCCTCCACCAATTGCTTCAGCAGGCGCTGACGCCGGGGACCACGAGGCAGCCGTCGGCGCAGCCATCCACTCAGCCTCGCCAGCCAGACGTGGTGGGGCGCGACCTGGGCTCCCAGCTCCCTGCGCAGGTGGCGCGCCAGCGCGGGGGCCTGACCGGCGGTGGATACCGCCACGGTGATGGGGCCTCGTCGCTCCACCGAGGGCAGGGTGAAGTCGCACAGCTCCGGCTCGTCCGCCGTGTTCACCCACAAGCCCAGCTCACGCGCCTCGGCCGTCAGGTGTTGATTCACGGCGGGCTCATCCGTCGCGGCCAGCACCAGCGCGTGGCCGCGTACATCGCCGGAGGCGTAGGCCCTGCGCTCCCAGTCCAGACGTCCCTCGGCGGCCAGGCGTTGGAGGGTGTCGGTGACGTCAGGGGCTATCAGGTGGAGCCGCGCGCCCGCTTCGAGCAGGGCCAGGGCCCGGCCTTCGGCCACGGCGCCTCCGCCCACCAGCAGGACGCGGCGGCCTTCCAGCCGGAGGCAGACGGGATAGTCGACAGGAGTAGAGGTCGCCATGGCGGGAGTCCGCGTCACCGAATGCGGTGCAGTCCGCACTCGCTGTGCTCTCGTGACTCCCACCACCACCGGCCCGCGCGCTCGTCCTCGTACGGCTTCACCGCGCGCGTGCACGGCGCGCAGCCGATGGACGGGTAGCCCCGGTCATGCAGGGCGTTGTACGGGACGGCGTTCGCCTGGATGTAGCTCCACACCTGTTGCCGGCTCCAGGCCGCCAGGGGGTTGAGCTTGAGCAGCCCGCCATGGTCGCGGTCGTGCTCGACGATGGCGACCTCCGTGCGGTTGGCGGACTGCTCGCGGCGCAGCCCCGTCACCCAACCGTCCAGTCCCTGCAGCGCGCGACGCAAGGGCTCCACCTTGCGGATGGCGCAGCACTCCTTGCGCGCGTCGAGGCTCCGGCGAAACGAGAAGTAGCCCTGGGTCGACTCCAGCGCCTCGACGCGGGCTCGCTCCGGGAAGTAGGTCTCCACGGGAATGCCGTAGCGATTGCGGACGACCTCGATGAGCTCGTAGGTCTCCGACGGCAGGCGACCGGTGTCGAGGGTGAAGACGCGCAGGCTGGGCGCGTGCTTGCGCGCCAGGTCGATGAGGACCATGTCCTCCACTCCGAAGCTCGAGGCGATGGCCGCGCGCGCGCCGAGCCGCTGCTCGACCCAGGCGAGAATCTCCTCGGTGGTGGCGGCTTCGAGCGACGCGGCTTCCGCGAGCAGGGCCGAGGGCTCGCGAGCGATTCCAAGGGCGGGGGACGACGACACGACGGACACGGTGGACTCCAGGGGCTGAAAAGCAGACGGCCCGCGCCTCTTTCGAGGGCGGGCCGCGCGAGCAGGGGAGAAGGGATGGAACCGCTATCCGCTCCTCAACGCTCCGGGCCCGCCTGTCGGCGGACACACCTCACACGCACACGCCAGACAGCACGCACAGCGGGCCCCGTGGGGCGCCTGCTGCGTCGCGACTGGCTGGGTGGAGAGAAGGTGCATGAGGGAGCGTCGGGAAGCGGTGAGCGGGAAACAGCGGAGCAGACCCAGACCTCGGGACGGAGGTGGGGCCAGGCGAGGCGCGGAGGGAATCAGGAGGCTTCCGGCGCGCGCTTCAACAGCCCAGGCCCGAGAGGGCACAACAGGCACACGACCGACAGCAGCGGCGGAACAGCGCGGCCATCGGAGTGGAAGGCGTCAACACGGAACGGCAAGCTAACGGCTGTCACCTCGCGCCGTCAACCTGACCTCCCTGTCCCGAGGGGTACTCAGGTGTCGCTTGTCCCACTCGCCCGCCTCGTGACGGTGGAAGTCTCCAGTCGGTGCGGGGACGCGGTGGGTTCCAGGGTCGCGGGCGTATCGACCCGCAGCGCGGAGCGCTCCAGCTCACGGAGCCGCGGACGACCCAGCAGCGCGAGCGTCCGGTCAATCTCCGAGGTGAGGATGTCCAGCGACAGCTCCACGCCCGCCTGCCCGTCCGCCGCCAGCCCGTAGAGGAACGGTCGACCCACCATGCAGGCGCGTGCGCCCATGGCGACAGCCTTCACCACGTCGGAGCCTCGGCGGATGCCCCCGTCGAGGATGACCTCCGCTCGGCCCTCGACCGCGTCCACCACCTCCGGAAGTACGTCGATGGCGCCCGGGAGGAAGTCGAGCTGCCGGCCTCCGTGGTTCGAGACGATGAGGGCCTCGACACCCAGCGAGACGGCATGTCGCGCATCCTCCGCGCAGGTGATTCCCTTGAGCACGAGCGGGCCGGTCCAGATGGAGCGAAGCCACTCCACGTCCTTCCACGTCACCGAAGGGTCGAACTGGCTGTTGGTGAAGCGCGCGACACCCACCGCGTCGGTGCGGGTCAGCGAGGGATGGTCCACGAAGTTGCCGAAGGTGGCTCGGGGGCTCTTTGACATGCGCAGCACCCAGCCCAGGTGGCGCAGCACGTCCATCACATTGGAGAACTGGACGCGAGGAGGCAGGGTGAAGCCATTGCGTCGGTCCTGCTCCCGGTTGCCCATGACGGGCACGTCCACCGTGAGGCACAGCGCGCGATAACCCGCCGCCTTCGCACGCTCCACCAGCGCACGCGTGACGCTCCGGTCCTTCCAGACGTAGAGCTGGAACCAGAGTGGGGAGGGCGCCGCGGCGGCCACTTCCTCCAGGGTTCCGATGGACATGGTGCTGAGGGTGAAGACGGTGCCTCGGCTCGCCGCGGCCTTCGCGGCCAGCTCTTCGCCCCGAGGCGCGAGCAGCCCCGCGAGCCCCGTGGGCCCCAGGATGATGGGGGTGGCCAGCTTCTCTCCGAGCAGCGTGGTGGAGTGGTCCACCGCGCTCACGTCCACCAGGGCCCGCGCTCGGAAGAGATAGCGGTCGAAGCCGCGTCGGTTGGCGCCGGAGGTGAAACCGTCGTCGGCGGCGCCCTCCACGTAGTCGAAGACGGTTCGGGGCAACCGGCGTCGTGCTCGCTGGCGCAGGTCATCGATGCTGACAATCACGATGCGTGCTCCCTCGGGGCCCGACACCCCAGAGCATCCACTCCGGGAGCGGGCCTGCTGACGTTAGCAGCCCCGACGTGGGGGACCGCGCAGCGCGCGTACATCAAGCGGCGTCTCGCTTCAGCGCGGCGAGCAGTCGAGCGAACAGCTCGGCCAGTGTGGTGACGTGCGGCGCGCGCAGCATCGTGTAGTGGTCTCCCGGTGACTCATGCACCGTCGGCGCGGTGGCCAGCCACTGGCCCCAGCCCAGGTCCGCAGTCACGGTGAGCCCGGGGAGCGGCGTCGCGGCCTTGATGAGCACGGTGGTCCCCTCATACGGCGCGCCCGTGGGCACATAGCCACGCTGGGCTTCGCTCAATCGTTGGTAGAGCGCGAAGAGACGCTCCGCCGCGTCGACGTCCAGGTCGATGGTGTGCGTGGAGGCGCGGCGGGTCAGCTCCAGCAGATAGGCGAGCCGCTCCCGGCCTTCGAGGCGGGCCAGTCGCTCCGGGTCCACCGGGAGGTCTCGCCACGGCAGGCCGAGCACCTGTCCGAAGGCCGCGAGCTGCGACAGTGCATCCGGTGTCGGACGCGGCTCCGGCTTGGGAGCATGGCTGTCGATCATCGCCAGCAGCTCCACCTGCTCGCCTGATGCCTGGAGCCGACGCGCCATCTCATAGGCGACGAGCCCGCCGAAGGACCAGCCCGCGAGGAGGTAGGGGCCATGAGGCTGTACGGCGCGAAGCTGCGACAGGTAGTCCCGCGCGAGAATCGCGACGGACGCGGGAGGAAGCTCGCCTCCATCGATGCCGCTCGCGGAGAGGCCGTGAATGGGCCGGCTTGGAGCGAGTTGACGAACGAGCTCCGTGTAGCCCAGCGCGCTGCCGCCGCCTCCGTGGACCAGGAACAACGGGCTCTCGGTGGAGGTGCCCGAATCGAGGCGCACGAGGTTCGGCGTGACGCGCGTGCCGTCCTGCTGCTGCTCCAGGAATGGCGCCAGACGCTCGATGCTGGAGCCCTGGAAGAGCGCGGTGACGGGGAGCGAGACTCCCGTGCGCTCGCGAATCCGCGCCATCAGCTTGATGGCGAGGAGTGAGTGGCCGCCGAGCTCGAAGAAGTCGTCCTCGATGCCGACCTGGGGGACGCGAAGGACCTGCGCCCAGATGGAGGCGAGCAGCTCCTCGGTGGGCGTGCGCGGCGCGACGTAGGTGGAGGAGGGAGCCGAGAGGACGGCCTCGGGAGGAGGCAGTGCCTTGCGGTCAATCTTCGCGTTGGAGGTGAGCGGGAGCGCGTCCAGGCGAAGGAGCGACGACGGCACCATGTACTCAGGGAGCCGAGACTTGAGGAAGGCTCGGAGGGAGACGGCGTCCAGGTCGTCACCGACGAAGTAGCCGACGAGGCGCTTGTCGCCGGGGACGTCCTCACGAGCGATGGCGATGGCATCGCGGATGGAGGGATGCGCGAGCATCGCGGCTTCGACCTCGGGCAACTCGATGCGGAAGCCGCGCACCTTCACCTGCGCGTCGGCGCGACCGACGAAAGCGAGCGTCCCGTCATGGCTCCAGCGGACGAGGTCGCCGGAGCGATAGAGGCGCGCCCCAGGGACGGAGGAGAACGGGTCCGGGATGAAGCGCTCGGCGGTGAGTGAAGGCTGGCCGACGTAGCCGCGCGCCAGGCCGTCACCGCCGATGAAGAGCTCACCGGTGATGCCGATGGGGACGGGCTGGAGCGAGGCGTCGAGGACGAGGAGACGGGTGCCGTTGGTGGGCCTGCCGATAGGCATCGTTGCGCCAACGTCTTCGGGCCGAGCGGCCAGGAAGGTCGTGGCGAAGACGGTGGATTCGGTCGGGCCGTAGCAGTTGGTGACGGAGATGCCCCAGTCCTGCAACGCGCGTCGGACATGGAGAGGCGAGACGATGTCGCCACCCGTGAGGACGCGCTGGATTGAAGGAGGCGCGGGGAGGCGACTCTCGACGAGCTGGGAGAACAGACCACTGGTGGCCCAGAGCGTGGTGACGCCATGGCGGGCGGCGGTCTGGAAGAGCTCTTCGAGCGAGGGCGCCTGAGGCGGGAGGACGACGAGGCGCGCGCCGTGGAGCAGTGCGCCCCAGATTTCGAAGGTGGTGGCGTCGAAGGAGATGGGCGCGAGGAGGAGGTGGGTCTGCTCGGGCCCGAGGCGGGTGAAGTCGACGCCGATGAGGGTGTGGATGACGCCGCTATGGGTGCAGCCAACGCCCTTGGGCTTGCCGGTGGAGCCGGAGGTGAAGTCGATATAGGCGAGCGACATGGGAAGCGCGGACGACGGCAGGGCTTCGGTGGGGCTGTTGGTCAGCGACACCTCATCCAGGAGGACGCACGTCAGGCCATCGGCGGGCACCTTGTCGAGGACGGCCCGCGTGGAGATGAGGACCTGGGGCTGAGCGTCCTCGAGCATGAATGCAATGCGCTCGCGCGGATATTGGGTGTCGAGGGGGACGTAGGCGGCGCCAGCCTTGAGGATGGCGACGAGGGCGATGATGAGCTCCGCGGAGCGCTCGATGGCGATGGCGACGCGGGAGTCGGTGCGGACGCCGAGCGAGCGCAGGTGCCAGGCGAGCTGGTTGGAGCGCTCGTCGAGCTGACGGTAGGTGAGGGAGGTGTCACCGAAGAGGAGCGCGACGGAGTCGGGCGCACGTGCGACGACGTCGGCGAAGACGGCGGGCAGGGTGGACTCGGGCGAGACGTGCGCGGGAGCGGTGGCCCAATCCACGAGGAGGTTGTGCCGCTCCTCGATGGTCAGCATTCCGTGAGCGCGGACCGGGACGTCGGGGCGCGCCACGAGAGCTTCGACGAGCAACTCGAAGTGTCGAGCCATCCGCTCGATGGTGGAGCGCTCGAAGAGGTCGGAGTTGTAGCCCAGACCACCGAAGACGCCTTCAGACGTCTCCGTCAGGTTCAACTGAAGCTCGAACTTGGCGGTGACCGCCACGCTGCCCAGGTCCACCGGACTGAGCGTCAGCTCCGACTTCTGGACGGCGGACTCGGGCGTGTTCTGGAGGACGAAGAGCGCCTGGAACAGCGGGCTGCGGCTCATGTCACGCGCGGGCTGAAGCTCCTCGACGAGTCGCTCGAAGGGAATGTCCTGATGGGCATAGGCACCCAGCGCGGACTCCTTCACCTGCCTCAACAGCTGGAGGAAGGACGCCCGTGAATCGACGCGGGCGCGAAGCACGAGCGTGTTGATGAAGAAGCCGATGAGCCCTTCGACTTCCGAGCGGTGGCGGCCGGCGATGGGCGAGCCGACGGCGATATCATCCTGTCCCGAGTAGCGGGAGAGCAGGAGCTGCCACGCCGCGAGCAGCAGCATGAACGGTGTAGCGCCTTCACTCTGGCCAAGGGCCTTGAGCTGCTCCGAGACGGCCTTCGAGAGGAAGACCGGAAGCGTGGACCCTCGGAACGTCTGGAGCGGAGGTCGCGCCTTGTCGATGGGCAGCTCCAACGAGGGAGTCCCGGTGAGCTGGTTGCGCCAGTAGGAGAGCTGCTGGTCCAGCACCGCACCCTGGAGCCAGTCCCGCTGCCAGACGGCGTAGTCGGCGTACTGGATGGAGAGCGGCGCGAGGGGCGACGGCCTGCCGTGGGCGAAGGCGTCGTAGAGCGCGGCGACCTCCTGGGTGAGCACGCCCATGGACCAACCGTCGGAGACGACGTGGTGCATGTTGAGCGCGAGCACGTGCTCGGTGTCGCTCAACTCGAGGACCTGAGCGCGGATGAGCGGACCCGTCGAGAGGTCGAAGGGCCGCTGGTACTCCTCTTTCAATCTGCGCTGGACCTCGCTGTGAGACGTCTCCGCGTCGAGGCCTCGGAGGTCCACGCGCACCATCGGGAGTTCGCCCACGGGAGAGATGCGCTGGAAGGGTTGCCCATCCAGCTCGAAGAACGTGGTGCGGAGCGCTTCGTGACGGTGGACGAGTTCATCGAAGCTGAGCTGGAGCGCGTGGATGTCGAGGTGCCCGTCCAGCCGGACGAAGGAGGGCATGTTGTAGATGGAGCTGCCGGGCTGGAGCTGGTCGATGAACCAGAGCCGCTGCTGAGCGAAAGAAAGAGGCAGCGGGCCGGAGCGAGGCACCGGGAGGATGGGGGGAGGTTGAGCGCTGAGGCTCTCCTGCGAGGCCGCGAGGATGCGAGTGGTGAGGGAGGCGACAGTGGGTGCCTCGAAGAGGGCACGGAGGGGCAACTCGACGCCGAAAGAGGAGCGGACGCGAGAGATGACCTGGGTGGCGAGGAGGGAGTGGCCACCGAGTGCGAAGAAGTTGTCGGTGACGCCGACGCGCTCCAGGCGGAGGACGGTGGCGAAGAGGGAAGCGAGCTTCTCTTCGTCGGGGTTGCGAGGAGCGACGAAGGAGGAGTCGCCCCGCAGGGAGTCCGCGTCAGGAGCGGGAAGCAGCTTGCGAGCAAGCTTTCCGCTGGGAGTCAGGGGTAGCGCCGCCAGGGAGAGGAAGGCGGAGGGCACCATGTACTCAGGCAGTCGCTTGAGGAGGAAGGTGCGCAGGGCCTCGGAGTCGAGGGAGGTGTCGGGAGCGAGGACGACGTAGCCGATGAGGCGCTTGTCGCCGGGGACGTCCTCACGGACGACTGCGGCGGCGTCACGCATTCCTGGCGCGGTGCGGAGGACGGACTCGACTTCGCCCAGCTCGACACGGAAGCCACGGACCTTCACCTGGAAGTCGAGGCGGCCGAGGAACTCCAAGGTGCCGTCAGCCCGCCAGCGAGCAGCGTCGCCGGTGCGGTAGAGGCGCGAGCCCTCCACACCGGAGAAGGGATTCGGGACGAAGGCCTGAGCGGTGATGTCGGGACGGGCGAGGTAGCCGTGAGCGAGGTGGGTGCCGCCGACGTACACCTCACCCGAGACGCCAATGGGGACGGGCTGGCCGAGGGAGTCGAGGACGTAGAGCTGCGTGTGGCCGACGGGCGAGCCGATGGAGGGCAGGCGAGGCCAGGAGGAGGGTGCGCCCTGGAGCCGGAAGGCGGAGACGACGTGCGCCTCGGAGGGGCCGTACTGGTTTTCGAGGACACTGCCCGGGAGCTTCTCGAAGAAGGAAGCGAGGGTGGCGTTGACCTGGAGTTGCTCGCCGGCGGTGACGACTTCGCGGAGGGCGGAAGGAAGCGTGGCGCCGTGAAAGACGGAGTCCGCCATGGCCTGGAGGGCGACGAAGGGAAGGAAGAGACGCTCCACCTGCTGGCGGTGCATGAAGTCGAGCAGGGCGGGGATGTCCTGGCGGAGTCCCCCGGTGGGCAGGACGACGTGGGCGCCGACCCACCAGGAAGCGAAGAGCTCTTGAATCGAGACGTCGAAGTTGAGGGAGGCGAACTGGAGGGTGACAGCGCGAGGGTTGGGGGACTGACGAATCTGCCAGGCGAGGAGGAAGCTGAGGGCCCGGTGGGGCATGACGATGCCCTTGGGGATGCCCGTGGAGCCGGAGGTGTAGATGACGTAGGCGATGTCCTCGGTGGAGACGAGGACGCCCGTGGCCTGTGAGGACTGGCGGGAGATGGCGTCGGCTTCGGAGTCGACGAGGACGAAGCGCGCACTGGTGCTCGCGGGGAGGACGGAGGCGAGCAGGGAGTGGGTGAGAACGACGGGGGCGCGAGTGTCCTCGAGCATGAAGGCGAGGCGCTCGGGGGGGTAGTTGGGGTCGAGAGCGACGTAGAAGGCGCCGGCCTTGAGGGTGGCGAGGACGGCGACTGCCATGTCGAGGGACTTGTCGAGGCAGATGCCGACGGCGCCGCCAGGAGTCACGCCGCGAGAGGCGAGGTGGTGGGCGAGCTGGTTGGCGCGTGCATCGAGGGCGGCGTAGGTGAGCGAGCGCGAGCCGTCGGAGATGGCGATGGCGTCGGGCGTGCGGAGTGCCTGGGCCTCGAAGGGGCCGTGCATCGTCGTGACGGCGTGAGACTCGCGTGACGTGTCATTCCAGGAGACGAGGAACTGGTGACGCTCCTGCTCATCGAGCAGGGGCAGGCGCCACAACGTCTGGCTCGGGTCGCTGATGGCGGATTGCAGCAGCCGCGACAGGTGCGAGCCCATTCGCCGGGCTGTGTCCGGATCGAACAGGTCGGTGTTGAACTCGAGCAGGCCGCTGATGTCATCGCCATGGTCCGCGAGCAACAGGGACAGGTCGAACTTGGCGCTGCCGTAGGTGACTCCCGCCGGGCCCGGAGCGTGTGCCGGCTCCTCATTGCGCGCCTCGGTGCGCCGCTGACGCGGCGTGTTCTGCAGGGCGAGCATCACCTGGAAGAGCGGAGACCGGCTCAGGTCGCGCTCGGGCTTCAGCTCATCGACGAGCTTCTCGAAGGGCACGTCCTGGTGCGCATAGGCACCGAGCGTCGTCTCCTTGAGCTGAGCCAGCAGCGCACGGAACGTCATCGCCCCCGTCAGCCGTGCGCGCAGCGCGAGCGTGTTGGCGAAGAATCCGACGATGCCTTCCAGCTCCGTTTGCTGCCGGTTCGCGATGGGCGAGCCGACGACGAGGTCGTCCTGCCCCGAGTACCGCGCCAGCAACGTGTGGAACGCGGCGAGCAGAACCATGAAGGGTGTGACGCCTTCGCGCTTGCACAGTGCACGCAGCGCCTCGGTCACCTCGGTGCTCAGGTGCACCGGGAGCGACGCGCCGACGTGGGTCTGCACGGGCGGGCGCGGCCGGTCGGTCGGCAGTTCGAGCGCATGAGGTGCGCCTGCGAGCTGCTGCCGCCACCAGGAGAGCTGTTGCTCCAGTGCCTCGTCGCGCAGCCAGCCGCGCTGCCACAGCGCGTAGTCCGCGTACTGGAACTCCAACGGCGCGAGCGGGGACGGACGCCCCTGGGAGAACGCCTCGTAGAGCGCGCTCACTTCGCGCAACAAGATGCCGTTGGACCAACCATCCGAGACGATGTGGTGCACCGTGACGAGGAGCACATGGCTCTGCTCGGTCACTCGCAGCAGGGATGCTCGCAGCAGGGGTGAGTGCGTCAGATCGAAGGGCTTCTTGGCCTCGGCGGAGGTCAGTCGCACGAACTCCGTGTCCAGGGCCGTGCCTGTCAGGTGTCGGAGGTCGGTGACGGGAACGGACAGCTCGGCGCGCGGATGGATGACCTGAACCGCGGTGCCGTCCTCCTGCACGTGGAAGGAGGTACGCAACGCTTCATGGCGCTGCACGAGTTCCTGAATCGCGCGCTCCAACGCGGAGGTATCCAAGTCGCCATCGAGCTGCTTGCTCGAGTGGATGTTGTAGGAGGCGTTGTTGGGCTCCAGCCTGTCGAGGAACCACAGGCGCTGCTGCGCGAAGGACAGCGGCAGCGGCCCGGTACGAGGCACCGCCACGAGCGGAGGCCGCGTGTTGACCGGAGTCTCTCCACGGGCCGCTTCGACCCGCAGCGCAAGCTCACCCACGGTCGGCGCCTCGATGAGCGCGCGAAGGGGCAGCTCGACGTCGAAGGCCTTGCGGACGCGAGAGACGACCTGGGTGGCGAGGAGGGAGTGGCCGCCAAGGGAGAAGAAGTCGTCGGAGACGCTGACGGAGTCGAGGTGGAGGACCTCTGCCCAGATGGCGGCGAGGCGAGCCTCGGTGGGATTGCGAGGCGCGAGGAAGGAGTCGGTGGGGCCGGAGTCGGGAGCCGGGAGCGCCTTCCTGTCGAGCTTGCCGTGAGTGTTGATGGGCAGGGCGTCCAGGGCGACGAAGGCCGAAGGCACCATGTACTCGGGGAGGCTGAGAAGCAGCTCCGCGCGAAGAGACGAGGTGTCGACGGAGGCCGGGGTGACGTAGGCGACGAGGCGCTTGAGGCCCGGGACGTCCTCACGGACGAGGGCTGCGGCGTGGTGGACGGAGGCCAGCGCTTCGAGAGCAGCTTCGACTTCGCCCAACTCAATGCGGAAGCCGCGCAGCTTCACCTGGAAGTCGATGCGGCCGAGGTACTCGAGGTGGCCGTGGGCAAGCCACCGAGCCTTGTCACCGGTGCGGTAGAGGCGAGCGCCCGGCACCGAGGAGAAGGGGTTGGGGACGAAGCGCTCAGCGGTGAGGTCGGGACGGAGGTGGTAGCCGCGAGCGAGGCCGTTGCCGCCGATGAAGAGCTCACCAGGGACGCCGATGGGGGCGGGGTGGAGAGAGGCGTCGAGGATGAAGGTGGAGACGTTGGAGAGCGGCCCACCGAGTGCGGGACGCGCGGAGGCGCGGATGGAGAGGGCGGTGGTGTCGACGGTGGCCTCGGTGGGCCCGTAGACGTTGAAGGCGCTCAGGGAGGGCGAAGAGGAAAGCGTCGCCCAGAGAGCGTCGTCGATGGCCTCACCGCCAATGAGGAGACGCAAGGGGCGCTGAGAAGAAGCAAGGCCCTCGTCGAGGAGGAGGCGGAGGTGAGAAGGGGCGCAGTCGAAGACGTCGAGCTGGTGCTTCTGAATCCAGGAGAGGAGCAGGGGGACGTCTTCGCGAGCGGCCTGAGGGACGAAGCAGAGGCAGTGGCCCTGGGCGAGGAAGACGAGCTGCTTGACGGAGGCGTCGAAAGAGAGAGGCGCGTTGAGGGAGATGCGGAGCGGGCGCTGGACGTCGGAGTAGACGGAAGAAGAGAGGGCGGAGAGGAGATTCACCACGGAGGAGTGGTGGACCATGACGCCCTTGGGCCTGCCGGTAGAGCCGGAGGTGTAGATGACGTAGGCGAGGTGAGAAGGAAGGGAGACGCGAGGAGGGTTGGAGTCGGGGAGCGCGGCGAGAGAAGCGCGCAGTGCGGCGTCATCGAGGCAGAGGGCCGAGCAGGAGGCCGAGTCGAGACGAGGCAGGAGGTGGGACTGGGTGAGGACGAAGGGAGCGCCGGAGTCCTCGAGCATGAAAGCCAGGCGCTCGCGAGGGTAGGCGGAGTCGAGAGGGACGTAGGCGGCGCCGGCCTTGAGGATGGCGAGGAGGGCGACGAGGGAGTCGACGGAGCGCTCCAGGCAGAGGGCGACGCGGACTTCGGGCCCGACACCACGGGCGCGCAGCAGGTGAGCGAGCTGGTTCGAGCGCTGGTTGAGCTGAGAGAAGGAGAGAGAGGAGGAGTCGTCGAGGACGGCGAGGGCGTCGGGCGTGAGAGCGGCCTGGGCCTCGAAGCGCTCGTGGAAGGCGCCAGTCCAGGGCAGCTCGCGGCGGGTGTTGTTCCACTCGACGAGCACCTGACGGCGCTCCTCGGCCGGCAACATCGGCAGCTCACCCACAAGGGTATCGGGAGTGGTGATGGCGGCTTCCAGCAGGGTGTTCAGGTGTTCCACCCAGCGCGTGATGGTGGCCTCCTCGAAGAGGTCCACCCGGTAGCTGAGCCCACCGGCCAGGCCTTCCGGCGTCTGTGACAGGGTCAGCGTCAGGTCGAACTTCGTGACCTGAAGCTCCTGCGCGAATGACTCCAGGTGCAGCGGAGAGCTGTCCGTGGAGGTGCTCTCCACGGTGCGGTTCGCCACCGGGAGGTTCTGGAGCGACAGCATCACCTGGAAGAGCGGCGTGTGGCTCAAGCTGCGCTGAGGCTTCAGCTCTTCGACGAGCTTCTCGAAGGGAACATCCTGGTGATCATAGGCGGCCAGCGTGGTGGCGCGGACCTGGGCCAGCAACTCCCGGAAGCGCAGCCCGGGGCGGACCTGCGTGCGAAGCACGAGGGTGTTCACGAAGAAGCCGATGAGGCCCTCGGTCTCCGTCCGGGTGCGCCCTGCGATGGGCGACCCGACGGCGATGTCGTCCTGTCCGGAGTAGCGAGCGAGCAACACCTGCCAGGCGGCGAGCAGCGCCATGAACGGCGTGGCCCCTTCCTGGCGGCAGAGCGTCATCAGGCGCTCCGTGAGCTCCTTCGACAGCCGCACGGGGCGCGAAGCCCCACGAGGATTGCGCACGGGAGGACGGGGCTTGTCCGTCGGCAGCTCCAGCAGCGGAGGAAGCGCTCCGAGCTGACGACGCCAGTACCCGAGCTGCTGCTCCAGCACGTCACCCTTCAGCCAGGAGCGCTGCCAGGCCGCGAAGTCCGCGTACTGGATGGGGAGCGCGGGCAGTCGAGCGTCTCCGCCCGTGGCGAAGGCTTCATAGAGCGCCGCGAGCTCCTGGATGAGCACCCCCATGGACCAACCGTCCGAGACGGCGTGGTGCATGGTGACCAGCAACACATGCTCCTCGGGCGCGAGCCGCACCAGCATCGCCCTGAGGACGGGGCCCCGGGCGAGGTCGAACGGGCGCTGAGCCTCCTCGGCGGCGAGTCGCAGTGCGTGCTCCTCGCGTTCCTCGGCGGGCAGGATGCCCAGCTCCACGATGGGCAGTGAGAACGGCTCGGCCGGATGGATGTGCTGAATCGGCTCGCCATCACGCGCGAGGAACGTGGTGCGGAGCGATTCGTGGCGTTCGAGCAGCGCGGTGAAGGACCGCTCCAGCGCGGCGGTGTGGAGCGTTCCACGCAGCCTCAGCGCGGAGGGAATGTTGTACGCGGAGCTGCCGGGCTCCAGCTGATCCACGAGCCAGAGCCGCTGCTGCGCGAACGACAGCGGCAGCTCTCCGGTGCGCGGCGTGGGAACCAGCGGAGGCGCTTGCCGTGAGTGCTCCTGCCGAGCAGCGGCGATGCGCGAGGCCAGCGCCGCCACGGACGGCGCCTCGAAGAGCGCACGCAAGGGCAGCTCGACCTCGAAGGCCCTGCGGATGCGAGACACCACCTGCGTGGCGAGGAGGGAGTGGCCGCCAAGCTCGAAGAAGTCGTCGGAGACGCTGACCTTGTCGAGACGGAGGACGTCCGCCCAGATGGAGGCGAGCACCTCTTCGGTGGGATTGCGAGGCGCGAGGAACGACGCGGAGGACGCGAATGCGTCGGGAGACGGGAGGGCCTTCCTGTCGATCTTGGCGTTCGTGGTGAGCGGGAACGCGTCCAGATGGAGGAGGAAGGAGGGCAGCATGAACTCGGGCAGCTTGAGCTTGAGGAACGAGCGCAAGGCGGCCGAGTCGATGGGAGCCGAGGACGTGAAATAGGCGGCGAGGCGTTTGTCGCCCGGCGTGTCCTCGCGCAGCAGGGCGAGGGCCCCCGTGACGGACGGATGAGACAGCAGCGCGGCTTCGATTTCGGGAAGCTCGATGCGGAAGCCACGCAGCTTCACCTGGGCATCGGAGCGGCCGATGAAGTCGAGCGCGCCGTCGTCGCGCCAGCGGACCAGGTCGCCGGAGCGGTAGAGGCGTGCTCCGGGCGTGGTGCTGAAGGGGTTGGGGATGAAGCGCTCGGCGGTGAAGTCGGGGCGGAGGAGGTAGCCGCGTGAGAGACCCTCACCACCGATGAACAGCTCACCCGTGACGCCAGGGGGAACAGGCTGGAGTGTGGCGTCGAGGACGAAGAGCTGCGTGCCGTGGATGGGGCGGCCAATGGGCAGCGACGTCCCGACGTCTTCGGGCCGGGAGACCGTGAACACGGACGCGAAGACGGTGGACTCCGTCGGGCCGTAGGCGTTGGACACAGGCACGCGCCACGCGCCGAGGGCCTTGCGGACGTGGACTGGCGAGACGATGTCGCCGCCGGTGAGGACGTGCTGCAACGAACTCCAGCCCGGAAGCTCGGAGTCCGCGAGCTGGGAGAACAGACCACTGGTGGCCCAGAGGGTGGTGACACCGTGACGGGAGACGGCGAGTTCGATCTCCTCGAGGGACAGCGCATGCGGCGGCGGGACGACGAGCCGCGCGCCGTGAAGCAGAGCGCCCCAGATTTCGAAGGTGGAGGCGTCGAAGGAGATGGGCGCGAGCAGCAGGTGCGTCTGCTGGGGGCCGAACCTCGTGTAGTCGGGACCCACCAGGGTGCGAAGGACCGCGGAGTGCGGCGTGCCGACGCCCTTGGGCCTGCCAGTGGAGCCGGACGTGAAGTCGACGTAGGCGAGCGACAGGGGCAGCGCAGCGAGCGGCAGCGCCCCCGTGGGCTGAGACGAGAGGTCGACGTCGTCGAGGACGAGGGTGGTGAGGCCCTCAGACGGGAGCTTTGACGCGAGGGCTCGCGAGGTGAGGAGGAGCAGCGGCTGTGCGTCCTCCATCATGGAGGCGAGGCGCTCTCGGGGATAGCTGGCGTCGAGAGGGACGTAGGCGCCGCCGGCCTTGAGGATGGCGAGCAGGGCGACGACGAGGTCGAAGGAGCGCTCCAGCGAGAGTGCGACGCGAGAGTCGGTGGAGACGCCCAGGGCGCGCAGGTGCCAGGCGAGCTGGTTGGACCGGGCGTCGAGCTGGCCGTAGGTGAGGACGTCCTCTCCGAAGAGGAGCGCGGTCTTATCGGGAGAGCGCGCGACAACGCGTGCGAAGACCTCTGGGAGGGTGGAGTCGGTATCGGTGACGAGCGGTGATGAAGCCCAGTCGACGAGGACGTTGCGGCGCTCGGCCTCCGTGAGGATGGAGTGCGCGGCGACGGGGACGTCGGGACGGGTGACGACGGCTTCGACGAGCAACTCGAAGTGACGCGCCATGCGCTCGACGATGGAGCGCTCGAAGAGGTCGGAGTTGTAGCCAATTCCTCCGAAGATGCCGTCCGGTGTTTCGACGAGGCTGAGCTGAAGCTCGAATTTCGACGTGCTTCCGCTGATCTCCACCGGGCTGAGCGTCAGCTCCGTCTTCTGGATGGCGGAGGCCGGAGTGTTCTGGAGGACGAAGAGCACCTGGAACAGCGGGCTGCGACTCATGTCGCGGCTGGGCTGGAGCTCCTCGACGAGCCTCTCGAAGGGGATGTCCTGATGAGCGTAGGCGCCCAGCGAGGCCTCCTTCACCTGCCGCAGCAATCGCGGGAAGGACGCCTGTGAGTCGATGCGGGCGCGCATGACGAGCGTGTTGACGAAGAAGCCGATGAGCCCTTCGAGCTCCGAGCGGTGACGCCCCGCGATGGGTGAGCCGACGGTGATGTCGTCCTGGCCGGAGTAGCGGGACAGCAGGAGTTGCCACGCCGCGAGCAGCGCCATGAAGGGCGTTGCGCCTTCACGCTGGCAGAGAGCCTTGAGCTTCTCCGCGGTTGCGAGCGGGACGCTGACGTACACCTGCCCGCCGGCCGTGGTCTGCACCGTGGGTCGAGGCTTGTCGAGTGGCAGTTCGAGGGCCGTGAGGTCCGCGAGCTGACGGCGCCAGTACGCAATCTGCGCGTCCAGCACGGCACCCTGGAGCCAGCCACGCTGCCAGACGGAGAAGTCCGCGTACTGGATGGAGAGCGGCGCGAGGGGCGACGGCTTGCCGTGGGCGAAGGCGTCGTAGAGCGCGGCGACTTCTTGGGTGAGCACGCCCATGGACCAACCGTCGGAGACGATGTGGTGCATGTTGAGCGCGAGTACGTGCTCGGTGTCGCTCAACTCGAGGACCTGAGCGCGGATGAGCGGGCCCGTGGAGAGGTTGAAGGGCTGCTGGTACTCCTCCTTGAGCCTGCGCTCTACCTCCGCACGGGTGCTCTCCTCGTCACGGCCTCGGAGGTCCACGCGAGTGACGGGCAGCTCGGCATGCGGCGCGATGACCTGCAAGGGCTGGTCGTCGCGCTGGATGAAGGTCGTGCGGAGCGCTTCGTGGCGGCGAACGAGTTCATTGAGGCTGAGCTGGAGCGCGTGGATGTCGAGATGCCCGTCCAAGCGGACGAAGGAGGGCATGTTGTAGATGGAGCTGCCCGGCTGGAGCTGGTCGATGAACCAGAGACGCTGCTGAGCGAAGGAGAGAGGCAGCGGGCCGGAGCGCGGCACCGGGAGGATGGGGGGAGGTTGCGCGCTGCTGCTCTCCTGTGAGGCCGCGAGGATGCGAGCGGTGAGGGAGGCGACAGTGGGTGCCTCGAAGAGGGCACGGAGGGGCAACTCGACGCCGAAGGATGAGCGGACGCGAGAGATGACCTGGGTGGCGAGGAGGGAGTGGCCACCGAGCGCGAAGAAGTTGTCGGTGACGCCGACGCGCTCCAGGCGGAGGACGGTGGCGAAGAGGGAAGCGAGCTTCTCTTCGTCGGGGTTGCGAGGAGCGACGAAGGAGGAGTCGCCCCGCAGGGTGTCGGCGTCAGGAGCGGGAAGCAGCTTGCGAGCAAGCTTTCCGCTGGGAGTCAGGGGCAGAGCCGCCAGGGAGAGGAAGGCGGAGGGCACCATGTACTCAGGCAGCCGCTTGAGGAGGAAGGTGCGCAGGGCCTCGGAGTCGAGGGAGGTGTCGGGAGCGAGGACGACGTAGCCGATGAGGCGCTTGTCGCCGGGGACATCCTCGCGGACGACTGCGGCGGCGTCACTCATTCCTGGCGCGGTGCGGAGGACGGACTCGACTTCGCCCAACTCGACGCGGAAGCCACGGACCTTCACCTGGAAGTCGAGGCGGCCGAGGAACTCCAAGGTGCCGTCAGCCTTCCAGCGAGCCGCGTCGCCTGTGCGGTAGAGGCGAGAGCCCTCTTCGCCCGAGAAAGGATTCGGGACGAAGGCCTGAGCGGTGATGTCGGGGCGGGCGAGGTAGCCGTGAGCGAGGTGGGTGCCGCCGACGTACACCTCACCCGAGACGCCAATGGGGACGGGCTGGCCGAGGGTGTCGAGGACGTAGAGCTGCGTGTGGGCGACGGGCGAGCCGATGGAGGGCAGGCGAGGCCAGGAGGAAGGTGCGCCCTGGAGCCGGAAGGCGGAGACGACGTGGGACTCGGAGGGGCCGTACTGGTTTTCGAGGACACTGCCCGGGAGCTTCTCGAAGAAGGAAGCGAGGGTGGAGTTGACCTGGAGTTGCTCGCCAGCGGTGACGACTTCGCGAAGGGCGGAAGGAAGCGTGGCGCCGTGAGAGACGGAGTCCGCCATGGCCTGGAGGGCGACGAAGGGGAGGAAGAGTCGCTCCACCTGCTGGCGGTGCATGAAGTCGAGCAGGGCGGGGATGTCCTGGCGGAGTCCCCCGGTGGGCAGGACGACGTGGGCGCCGACCCACCAGGAGGCGAAGAACTCCTGGACGGAGACGTCGAAGTTGAGGGAGGCGAACTGGAGGGTGACAGCGCGAGGGTTGGGGGACTGACGAATCTGCCAGGCGAGGAGGAAGCTGAGGGCGCGGTGGGGCATGACAATGCCCTTGGGGATGCCCGTGGAGCCGGAGGTGTAGATGACGTAGGCGATGTCCTCGGTGGAGACGAGGACGGAGGGCGCCTGTGAGGACTGGCGGGAGATGGCGTCGGCTTCGGAGTCGACGAGGACGAAGCGCGCACTGGTGCTCGCGGGGAGGACGGAGGCGAGCAGGGAGTGGGTGAGAACGACGGGGGCGCGAGTGTCCGCGAGCATGAAGGCGAGGCGCTCGGGGGGGTAGTTGGGGTCGAGAGCGACGTAGAAGGCGCCGGCCTTGAGGGTGGCGAGGACGGCGACGGCCATGTCGAGGGACTTGTCGAGGCAGATGCCGACGGCGCCGCCAGGAGTCACGCCGCGAGAGGCGAGGTGGTGGGCGAGCTGATTGGCGCGTGCATCGAGAGCGGCGTAGGTGAGCGAGCGCGAGCCATCGGAGATGGCGATGGCGTCGGGCGTGCGGAGCGCCTGGGCCTCGAAGGGGCTGTGTATCGTCGTGACGGCGTGAGACTCGCGTGACGTGTCATTCCAGGAGACGAGGGACTGGTGACGCTCCTGCTCATCGAGCAGGGGCAATCGCCACAGCGACTGGCCTGGGTTGTTCACCGCGGACTTCAGCAGGCGCACCAGGTGCGCGCCCATCCGCTCCGCAGTGCTTCGGTCGAACAGGTCGGTGTTGAACTCGAGCAGGCCGCCGATGTCGTCGCCGAAGTCACCGCAGAGCAGGGACAGGTCGAACTTGGCCGTGCCGCTGTCCACCTGCATCGGCTCGAGCGGACTCTTCTCCTCACCGTCCTGCGGCCCGGCCG